>JAADDL010000159.1 GCA_013153915.1 Campylobacterota bacterium | reverse complement strand
TTAGTAAAAGTGAGAGATTTTGACGAAGCGCTAAGCAAGATAAACGACTCTCCTTACGGACTACAATACTCCATCTTTACAAACGACTTAACTCTAACAAGAAGAGCCATAGACGAATTTGAGTGCGGAGGAGTCGTGGTAAACGATATACCGACTTTAAGGTTTGACATACAACCCTACGGCGGAGTAAAACTAAGCGGAACCGGCAGAGAGGGCCCAAAATACGCCCTAGAAGAGTTCAGCGATATAAAATCGGTCGTGATATTTTAGGCAAAATATAGGTTGTTTGTTTTGTTTTATTATGATATAATATACAGTAAATCATAATAAAGGATAGTATGATGTTAGAATATGGGATAAAAACTATCACAACAAATCCGACTCTTATAACAAAAGCCGATGAGATTATAAAGCTTGTAGATACGAGGACAAACACTACAAGAGCTTATGTTTTACCTTGTAGTTACGCTCCGCTTGTAGAGAAATTGGCAAAAGAGATTGAGTATAAAAAATGGGCGAAAGAGAAGAAAAATAGGATTAAAAATGCTCAAAAGATATCCAATGATGAGGAGTTGATGGAGATGGGATGGGATAGTATCGATAGATATTTAGAGGAGATATAGGTGTTAAAAGGAGATATTTATCTTGTGGATTTCGGTAAAAGCAAAGACAGCTTTAGTTTTGGCAAAACCCGTCCGGCTATCATATACCAAACAAACAAACTAAACTATGCGGTCGATGAAGAGATATATGACTATTTTATCGTGATACCTCTATCTACCAAGAAAGATATAGTGACGGAAGAATTTAGAGTCAAGATAAAAGCGAAAGACAATCTAAAAAACGATAGTTTTGCAGTAGTAAATAGTCTTTGCTTTTTGCACAAAAAGTATCTAAAAGAAAAATTATCCACAATAACCCAAAAAGAGATGAATGATATAGAAAATAGTTTAAAAAATCTATTTGATATGGAGTAAAAAAAATAAGAACAGATATAAATTCCCGCAGACTTTGAGCCTGCGGGATAAAAGGTTTGATTACATCATACCTGGCATTCCGCCCATGCCGCCCATATCAGGCATTGCAGGAGCTGCTTTTTCCTCTTTGATGTCGCTTACTGTCGCTTCTGTTGTTAGTAGTAAGCTAGCTACTGAAACGGCATTTTGTAAAGCAACTCTTTCAACTTTAACAGGATCGATGATACCTGCTTTAAACATATCTACATACTCGCCGGTAGCAGCGTTAAATCCATAGTTTGCATCTTTGCTTTTTTCTACTTCATTAGCAACTACACCTGCGTCAAATCCTGCATTTTCGGCTATTTGCTTAAGTGGTGCTTTTAAAGCTCTTTGTACGATTGCCGCACCGATAGCCTCATCGCCGTTTAGCTCAAGTTTGACTTTGTTGCCGGCTAAGATTATGGCCGCACCGCCACCGATGACAACACCCTCTTCAACAGCGGCTTTAGTAGCGCTCAAAGCGTCGTCAACTCTATCTTTTTTCTCTTTCATTTCAGTTTCAGTTGCGGCTCCTACTTTTATGACTGCAACTCCGCCGCTAAGTTTTGCAAGTCTCTCTTGGAGTTTTTCTCTATCGTAGTCACTTGTAGTCTCTTCTATTTGAGCTCTTATGACTTTGATCCTCTCTTCGATAGCTTTTTTATCTCCCGCACCGTCAACTATGGTAGTGTTGTCTTTGTCGATGATAACGCTGCTTGCGCTTCCAAGATCATCCAAAGTAGCGCTCTCAAGCGTTCTTCCAAGCTCTTCACTTATAACTTGACCGCCCGTTAAGATAGCTATATCTTCAAGCATAGCTTTTCTTCTGTCTCCAAATCCCGGAGCTTTTACGGCTGAGATATTTAATACGCCTCTTAGTTTGTTTACGACTAGTGTAGCCAAAGCTTCACCCTCTATATCTTCAGCTATGATAAGTAGAGGTTTGCCTGTTTTTTGGATTTGCTCAAGTACCGGCAATAGATCTTTTAAAGATGTTATTTTTTTGTCGTATAGCAAGATATAAGGATTGTCTAGCTCACAAGTCATCTTTTCGCTATTTGTTACGAAATACGGGCTTAGATAACCTCTGTCAAATTGCATACCCTCTACGACTTCAAGTTCGTCTTGGATACCTTTAGCCTCTTCGACAGTGATAACTCCGTCTTTTCCGACTTTTTCCATAGCTTCCGCTATCAAGTTTCCTATCTTCTCGTCAGAGTTTGCTGAGATAGTAGCTACTTGAGCTATCTCTTTTTTATCTTTAACGTCTTTTGCTATCCCTTTTAACTCCTCTATGATAGCAGCGGCAACTTTATCCATACCTCTTTTTACTTCGACCGGATTTGCACCTGCGGTTATATTTTTTAAACCTTCTCTAAATATCGCATGTGCCAATACTGTTGCTGTTGTAGTTCCGTCACCGGCCTCATCGGCAGTTTTGCTAGCTACTTCTTTAACTAGCTGAGCTCCCATATTTTCGATAGTATCTTTTAGTTCTATCTCTTTAGCGACGCTTACGCCATCTTTTGTGATAGCTGGAGCTCCGAAACTCTTTTGGATGAGTACATTTCTTCCTCTTGGTCCCATTGTGACCTTAACCGCGTCGTTTAATTTTTTAACTCCGGCATATAATTCGTTTCTTGCATCATCGCTATATCTTATCTCTTTTGCCATTTTATTCCTCCGTTATTTTGTTTATTTTAATACACCGAGTATATCGTCGATGTTAAGTACTAAATATTCTTTGCCTTCAAGTGTTATGTCGGTACCTGAGTACTTTGCAAAAACTATCTTGTCTTCAACTTCTATCTCTCCGTCTTCTTTTACTTCCTTGCTGATAGCTTTTACAACACCGCTTAAAGGTTTCTCTTTTGCGTTATCGGGTATAATAATACCTGTAGCGGTTGTAGTGGGTTCTTCAACCCTTTCAACTAACACTCTTTGACCTAATGGTTGAAATTTCATGTTCAGCCTCCTGATTTTTATAATTTTTAGCACTCTTTTTATTTGAGTGCTGAAATTTTACTAAAATTATGGTAAAATGTCAAGTAATTTAAGTGTATAGTTCATAAATATTGAGCCTAACACGCTCAATATAGATATTGTAGGAGATTTAAAATGTTTAAGAAGTTCTTGCTTAGCATAGTTATTTTGTTGGTGGCGGTAGTAGGTTTTTCATATTTTTTACTTTTCACAGGTAGCGGCAACAATCTCTTAAAGCCCTATCTTAGCAAGTATGCCTCCCAAAAAAGCGGCTTAAACATAGATATAAAAACGCTTGAGTTAAAGCCGAACCATTTAAAGACGACCATATTTATCAATACTCAAAATAGAGTAGATATAGATGGCGATATAGATATAATGAAAAAGTGGTTTGACCTTGACTTTAAAGCCGTAGGCGAGGGCGGGGCGCTAAAAAACGAAAAAGCGAGTATCAACGGAAAAGCCGTAGGCGTTATGGATGATTTTAAAGTAAACGCCAAAGGCGCTATATTTGATGCAAGTATCTTTGCCGATACGAAAGTAAAGAGTTTTAAGGCAAAAGATTTAAAACTAAATGTCAAGGGTCTATCTATACAAAAAGTGTTGGCTTTTGTAAATATGCCTGCGTATGCGACCGGTAAAGTCGATGTGGATGTGGATGTGCCTAGTCTTGATGTGGAGGATTTGAGCGGAAAGGCTTTTGTAAATGTAACAGAGGGCAAACTTAGCGAACCTCTTATAAAGAGAGATTTTAATGTAACATTGCCTAAAAATGTTGTTTTCAAAGCAAAAAGTTCATCTCTTTTGAAAAACGCCCAAGCGGTATCTTCGGTAAATATCATCAGCAACATAGCGACACTCAACACTACAAAAAGCATATATAATATAAAAGATAAAAGTATAAAGAGCGATTTTCATCTAAAAGTACCAAGTCTATCGAAGCTTAAACCCATCGTAAAAACCGACCTTAAGGGCTCTTTTGAAGCTATAGGCGATGTATCTAAAAAGGGTGACTCTTTGGTTTATAGCGTCTCTACAAGTTCTCTTGGGGGCTTGGCAAAACTTGACGGCAAAAACAGTACCCTATCCATAGACGCCAAATCCTTAAAGATCAAAAAGATCTTTTATATGCTAAATCTTCCCGATTATTTAAGAGGAGATATATTTGTAAACGGCAAGATCGTGGATGCGGGTAGTACAAAACAAAGCGGAAAGGTAGTCGCGGATATAAAAAACGGTAAAGTCAATAAAGCTCTTTTGTATAAAGATATGCAGATCAAATTCCCTTCGGATTTTTCGTATAGCGACCATAGTGTAGTTACTCTTAACGCTCAAAAGATAAACTTTAACTCTCTTTTGAAAAGTACCATCTTATCTTTGAAGATTAGTGACGGTATATATGATAGTTTGCTAAAGAGTCTTGTTGCAAAGTATCATTTGAATATCCCGGATCTTTCAAAAACGGCCTTTTTGACAAAAAGAAAGATACTTGGAAAAGCAAATTTTATAGGCGATGTAAAGATGCTTGACGGAGTGTTGACAAGCGAAGGAAAGAGCGATATATTTGGAGCCGACACCAAGTATAGTTACAAAAACGGAGATATAACGGTAAATTCTACCGATCTTGATACGATAAAACTCTCTAAAGCTTTGGGTTATCCGGCCGTATTTAACTCAAAAGGAAAACTGCAAGCATACTATAGCCCAAAATGGAAAAAGGGCGTATTTAGCGTCAATTTCAAAGACGGTAGATTGTTGCCGAACGAGTTGACAAATGTGGTGTATGTGCTTTCTGGGTTTGACATGACAAAAGAGATATACAAAGATAGCGTCGCAAAGGGTAGCATCCAAAACGATATAGTCAAGTTTGCGTTCGATATGAACTCCACTAAGAGCATGCTAAAGGTTTATAGCGCCAAGTTAAATACAAAGACGAAAAAGATCGGAGGTAAGTTTATAGTCAAGATAGGAAGCAAGGATATAGAAGGTGAGATAAGAGGAGATATAGACCATCCGAAAGTAAAAGTCAACTCATCTTCATATATAAAAAACAAGATAGAAAAAGCGATAGAGAAAAAAGTGCCTAAAAAGTTTCAAAAACCACTCAAAGAGATACTTAATCTATTTGGCAAATAAGCACAAATTAAGCTAAAATTAAGTACAATTCTTTCTCTTTTTTGTGGCAGGGTAGCTCAGCTGGTTAGAGCGCTGGTCTCATAAGCCGGAGGTCGGGGATTCAAGTTCCCCCTCTGCTACCA
>JAADDL010000025.1 GCA_013153915.1 Campylobacterota bacterium | reverse complement strand
AGTATTTGCACTATCTCTTCATCGTCTTCAAAATCTACCTTAAACGCTTTATGTCCGTTTTTTATAGCTTTTTGAGTATATTTTTCCTCATTTTCGACAATAACTACGAAATATCCGTTTTTTACCAATTCACTAGCTATTTTTTCACCGTACTTTCTATATCCGAAAAGTAAAACTTTATCTTTGTTTTCTTGCATATTTAATACTACTTTTTTCTATAATCGATTTAAAATGAGCTATACTTATCGTATATCCCAAAACAACTAATATATCGCCTTCTCGCAAAATAAAATCATCCTGTGGATTGAAAATAAACTCTCTAGTATTGTCGCTATTGCGTCTTGAAACTCCCAATAATATCAACTTATACGAACTTATATCGACATCGGCTATACTTTTTCCTTCCAAAAAAGAGTTGTGCAACACTTCCACCTGATCGCATCTTGCATTCCTTTTTCCCGAAAGTATACTATTGATAGCTTCAGTAGCTATAGGTTTATTAACAAGCGTTCCTACAAGCATGGACGCCATATTTGCCGCAGAGATGATTTTATCCACACCCGCAAGTTTTAACTTTTTATATGAGTGTTTATATCTCATTCTTGAAATCAATACCACATTTTTAGATATACTTCTAACGCTCAAAGAGATAAATATATTTTGCATATCGTCTTGCGCCAAAGTTATTACGGATAAAACCTTTTTATTTATATCCAAATCCAACAAGACGTTTTTACTGCTAGCATCCGCTCTATAAGCCAAATAACCGTCTTTTGTAGCTTGCTCTATCTTTTTTTCATCGTTATCTATGATAACGAAATTATCTCCGGAATTTTTAAGCCTTGACGCTACAAGTTCCGCAAGATGACTATATCCGCAAATCAGATAATATTTTGAAAAACCGTTAATAGTAGCTTTTACTTTTTCGTTTTTTAACTCTTCACTTTTTTCTCCAAAAGCGGAAACTATGATAGATGTAGCAAAAGAGATAAGACCGATGCCCACCAATATAATGATAGTTGCCACACTTCTACCTTCGCTACTTATAGGAACAATATCCCCGTATCCAACGGAAGTTATAGTGACTATAGACCAATAAAAAGCATCATATAAGGTATTTATGTGAGGATTTATCTGCTCTTCAAAGACATAGATACTAACTCCCGATAAAAAGACTATAAAAACAAAAAGAAGCAAAAGCATAAAAAGTTCGGATTTTTTCAAAACTATAACTTGCATAAAGTGGCTTATGTGGCTAGAGTACCTAAGAAGTTTAAAAGCTCTAAACAGAACGAATATCCTAAGTATCCTAAGTTCTCTAAAGCTCGGCAGTATAGCGAAAAGATCTATAATAGCCATCGGTGAAATAATATATTCTATCTTTTTTAAAATGATTTTTTTAAAAGCGTCGTAAAATTTAAATTTTTTTTCCAAAAAAATCGAGGATTGAAACTCTTCGATTATAATTTTATGTATATCGTTATATACCCACAATCTCAAAATATATTCTATTATAAAAAACAAAGTTACCACATAAGCATCATAAAAAAGCAACCATTTGCTTATAGGATGTTTTACCTCGTCAATTATTATGACGACACTGGATATTATCAAAAATATCATAAGGTAGTTAAAATATTTACTATATTTGTAGTTATGATTTTCAAGAAGATTTTTAAAAAATTTTTTTATCTTATTGTATCTTTTTGACTCTTCAAGAAAAAAAGAGAAATCAACAAGAAGTTTAACAAGTTTATTCATAATATACTACATATCAACTATTGAGTCTCTCTTTGAGGAGTTGGTTGATTTTTGCCGGATTTGCTTTGCCTTTGCTTGCTTTCATACACTGCCCCACAAAAAAGCCCAGCAACTTCTCTTTACCGTTTTTATACTCCTCAACCTTATCTTGATTTGCTTGCAAGACGGAGTCTATGATCTCATACAGCGCTCCGTCGTCGCTAACTTGTTTCAAACCCAACTCATCTATAATATCATCAACTTTAGCATCACTCTTCATCAAATAATCAAGCACGTCTTTAGCGGCTTTTCCGCTTATAGTATTATCTTCTATTCTTTTAACTAGCAAAGCCAGTTTTTTGGCATCAACCGGTGAACTTTCGATATCAAGCCCTTCGCTATTTAGCCTTCCTTGAAGTTCGACCGTCAACCAAGTTACGCTATTTTTTGCGGATGCCCCCTCTTTTATCATCTCCTCAAAATAGTTAGCCATAGCCAAAGATGAAGTTATCACTACGGCGTCATACTCTTTTATATGAAACTCATTTACAAATCTATCTCTCTTTTGGTCGGGAAGTTCGGGTATCTTTTTGCCCTCTTCCATCATCTCGTCCGTCAAAATAACCGGCAACAAATCGGGCTCGGGAAAATATCTATACTCAGCACTATCCTCTTTTCCCCTCATACTTCTTGTCGTTCCGCTTTGAGGATCAAAAAGTCTAGTCTCTTGATAAACTTCATCCTCGTAAACTCCGTCTTCCCAAGCCTCTATCTGTCTTTGTATCTCATACTCCAAAGCCTTTTGGATAAACTTAAAGGAGTTCATATTTTTTATCTCGACTCTCGTGTATAACTTCTCGTCACCCTTAGGTCTTATAGAAACATTGACATCGCATCTAAAAGAACCCTCTTGCATATTTGCGTCACTTATATCGAGATACCTAACTATGGAGTGAAGCTTTTTAAGATACAATACAGCCTCTTCGATACTTCTGATATCAGGTTCACTAACTATCTCCAGCAAAGGTGTGCCCGCTCTATTTAAGTCAACTTTGCTATAACCGTCTTCATGGATATTTTTTCCGGCATCTTCTTCAAGATGAGCCCTAGTGATACCTATCCTTTTTTTAGTGCCGTCTTTAAAATCGATATACAGCTCACCGTTTTCAACGATAGGTATCTCAAATTGACTTATTTGGTAACCTTTCGGAAGGTCGGGATAAAAATAGTTTTTTCTATTGAATACTGATTTTTGATGTACCGTAGCGTTTATAGCATATCCGAAATTGATAGCTTTTTTAACCGCCTCTTTATTTAAAACCGGTAAAGCGCCCGGAAGTCCTAAGCAGACGGGACATACATTTGTATTTGCATCTTCTCCGAAAGATGTGGGACAAGAACAAAATATCTTAGTTTTGGTATTTAGCTGGATATGTATCTCTAAACCTATAACGACTTCAAACATTATAAACCTTTATAACCGCGCCGATACGGCGGTAAATTAGGAAACTATTTTATCACTTTTTTCTTTTAAAGCCGATTAATCTTACCGTTGATCTCTTTTAATATATTCAATTGCTCTTCTTGCAACTCTATTTTTTTATATATTAAATGCGCCAATTCAAAAAAAACTACGAAAAAAAATCCAACAAAAGAACCAAAAAGAGCCGAAGATAACGCAATAAAAAATCCCAAATAGAGCATATGAAAAAATAGATAAGTAGCAATAATTATTACAAGCGCCCAAGAGGCGCCTCGTAAAAAGTTTAGTAAAATATTAAATGAAGTTTTTTGCATCAATTAAATAACTTAATGCTCTTCCTCTAGCTGAACAGCGCCGGCAAGATAAACATAAGTTAGTATCATAAAGATAAATGTTTGAAGTATCGCAGAAAAACTCATCAACGCAAAACCCGGAAGCGGAGCTACCCAAGGAGCAAGCATCAACAAAACCGCCACAAACAAATCATCACCCTTAATATTACCGAAAAGTCGGAAAGACAAAGAGATAATTCTTGATAGATGAGAAACTATCTCGATAGGAAACATTAAAGGCGCAAGTACCGGAACAGGTCCCATAAAATGAGCAAAATAGTGAACTACGCCGTTTTTCTTTATACCTTCATAGTTATAATATAAAAATACGATAATAGCAAGAGTCAAAGTCATATTGATATTGCCCGAAGGAGGTTCAAAACCGGGGATAATCTCCATCATATTTGAAACAAATATAAAAAGTCCTAAAGTCGCTACTAGCGGAAGATATTGCTTAGCTTTCTCTTTTCCGATAACATCCGTACCCATAGCGATAACACCTTGCAAATATGCCTCCATAACGTTTTGCACACCCTTTGGAACTATCTGCAAAGAAGATGTTGCCATCTTAGCCAATACCAACACGATAATAGCCGATAAAACAACATGTGCTACAAAAAGATATGTATGTCCATGGCCGAAAAGCCCCAAAAAAGTAAAAACCTCATTCATATTTGTTATCCTAATAGTTAAAATAAAATTAGTCGAATTTTAACAAAAAATCATTTAATAGTTCTTTAAATCAAATTTTCTTCTCTTGTCCCAATCTATAAATAGCGAAATCATACTTTACGGGGTCGTCTTTATCAAACCTTCTAAGACTCTTAGTCAACTCTTCAACCGCCTTAAAATCGTAACTCTTTCTATCAATCAAACCGAGTTTTTTTGATATGTTAAAGGTGTGAGTATCAAGAGGCACAAGCAAATCTTTCTTATCAACCCTTTGCCATAAACCCATATCAAGACTATCTTTTCTCACCATCCATCTTAAAAACATAAACCATCTTTTATACGGTGATGTTATCCTTTTTGTAGGAATTTTACCCACCAAAAACTCGTAACCTCTCGACCTATACGGATTGATATCGTAGATAAAAGATATAAGTTCGAATATACCCTCTATCGTTTTGCTATTTTTTTTATATCCTTTTAAAAAAATATCCTCCAAAGAGGACTCTTTTTTTATCAAAGAGAGCGTTTTAAAAAACTCGACAACATCTTCGTTGCTTTGAAATCTATAATACCTGCCTTTTAATCCCTCTTTTATCTCTTTTTTACTTTTATCCAACAAGGTAAAATCCAGTGAATACAAAAACTTCACTATCAAAGAGGCTTTGCCGTAAGCAAATAAGGCGCATATCAAGGATATATATTCGTCTTTGTACTCTCTTGCCACCATCAAAGGGTCGGGTTTATCGTCATTTAGTTCACCAACCTTATCTCTTTTTAAGACTTCCTTATCAAGAAGTCTTTTTATATCCTTACGCAAGTATATTCTCTTTTTTATTGGTAATATGTTGCAAATAATCGGATATATTTACAAGCGAAAATATCACTAAAAATATAAAAAGTCCCGGAAAAAAACTAACCCACCATGCAATATCTATAACAGCCTTGCCGTCGTTTAGTATCGTTCCCCAACTCATTTGAGGCGGAGTTATACCGATACCCAAAAAACTAAGTCCGCTTTC
>JAADDL010000087.1 GCA_013153915.1 Campylobacterota bacterium | reverse complement strand
AACTATATTTTCTTCGGTTGAAGACTTGCATCTTGCTTCTATCGGGTTTGGGATTATTTCTTTTTTTACACGATAATATTTGGCGTCACCTTTTGTTTGCACTATCAACAAATCACAAAATCTATACACTATATTTTTTATGATATTTATTTTTTTACCATAAAAATCACAGGCTATCCTCTCCGAGATTATTATCTTTTTATTTGCTATTTTAGAGGCGACTATGGACAATATATTCGTGTGAGTCATAAAAGAGACCACTATATTTGGGTTTGATTTTTTAAGATGGCTCGATAATTTTTTAACTCTTTTAAAGAAATTTAAAACGGTAAAGATTTTATTTTTTGAAATATAATCTATCCCCAGTTTCGTATGAACTATTTTGTTATCCAAATTATAAAAGCTTTCACTTTTCGTAAAAGTGATTATCTCTACTTCATAATTGTTTACTAAATAATTTGCCAACAAACTAACGACTCTTTCCGCTCCTCCGCTACCTAAAGAGTATATCACAAAACTTATTTTCATTTTTTTATGCCGAAATAGATAAATTTAATCAAATGCTTTAGATAATTCTTGGGATATTTCAATAACACGAAAGTATAGTGAGTTATAAAATATTTTGATTCAAAATAAAAACTCTCGGGATATTTTTCTCTAATATTATGACTTATATTGTCGTCCTCATTTTTATAGTATACTCTTATAACGCTATTTAAAGGATATGAATATCCTCCGATTTTATAAGTTATTCTATCCCAAAAAAAACTCTCGGGTATAAATTTTAAATTTTTTGCCTCATCGGGTATATCTAAAAACGCAAGTTTTAGATTTTTAGTTTTAAGCGCCGCCCAAGTTTCTTCAAGAGGTATATTTTTCCATTTCATAACAACTTCTTGGGTAGGTACAAATCTTTTTTCTACAGGAAAATCGCATCCCACTCTATTGCCGTGTTGGTCTTGACAAAGCACGCCTATACCTGAACATTTTTCTTTTTCCTCTTTACTAAACTTACTCCAAATGTCATAAAAAGTTTCAAATGTTTCAGGCAAAAACTCGTCATCGCTATCGGCTATCAAAGTAAGTTCCCCTTTTGCTATCTTAATCCCCTCTTGCAAAGCTTTCCATTTGCCTTGATTTTGTTGATATTTATAGATTATATTCCAGTCTACCTCTTTTTGCCATTTTTTGATTAACTCTTTTGTATTATCGCTACTTCCGTCATCTATGATAATCCATTCGAAAATATAGTCGTTATCAATTTTTTGCAATCTCTGTTTTTTAATACTTTCATATACTCTATGGAGTTTTTTCTCTCTATTGTATGTTGGAGTAAGAACGCTACAAAATAGTTCAGTCTTCATACAAAAAGCCTCCATTTAACTTTACAATCCTATCGCACCTATCGAGCGTGGAAACTCTATGAGCTACTATAATCATCGTTTTGTCTTTTCCTATTTTATATATCTCATCCATTATTTTCGCTTCGGTTTCATTGTCAAGCGCGGAAGTCGCCTCATCAAGCACCAAGAGTTCGGGATCGGCGTATAAGGCTCTCGCTATAGCTATACGCTGTTTTTGCCCTCCGCTTAATTTTACCCCGTTTTCCCCTACTTTTGTATAAATACCGTTATGGTGCTTTTCAAGAAAATCCAAAATATTCGCTTGAGATAAAACCTCTTTTACCCTTTTTTCGTCTATCTCATCCAAAAAAGCTACGTTACTTGCCACATCCGCGTCCGTCAAATATATAGTTTGAGGAATATATCCTATCTTTTGCCTCCAAGATTTGATATTTTTTTCGTCTATCTTTATATCGTCCACCGTCATCTCGCCTTTATCTATCTTATAAAAACCAAGAATTATATCTACAAGAGTGGATTTACCGCTACCGCTATCTCCTATAATTCCTATCTTTTCTCCCTTTTTAATAGCCAAATTAAAACCTTTTATGATAGGCTTATCCTTTTGATAACCGAATTCCACATCTTTTAACTCTATTTTTTCTTTAAATTCAACCTCTTCGTCTCCAAGTTCTTCGGGCTCGTACATAAACTCTTTATGCAAAATATCCAAAGAATTTTGATAAAAAATTATTTGATTATAGGAGTTAAAAATCCTATTGACACTAGGCATAAGTCTATAAAGACCCAAAACAAATACCATCAAAACAGGCAATGCACCCTTTATATCCGTTTGATACTTTAAAATAAGATATATTACTATTATCGCAACTAAACTAAAACCTATCATTTCCAAGAAGAGCCTGGGAAATTGAGATAGTGTTTGATTTTTTATATTTGCTTTGGCAAATCCGTAGCTTGCCTTAGCGAAATTGTCCAAAATATTTTCATCCTTCGACTTTAGTTTTATAATTTTAAAATTTCCGAACGACGATGTAATAATTTCATAAAATTTTTTTTGAAATTTCTCTCTTTCGTTGCCCGATTGTTTGATCTTAGTGGATACGAATATCTTTAAAAGCGCAACATTGACGGATAAAAATAGCGTCAACAAAAGAGTCATCTTCCAATTGACGTATAAAAGCATACCGTATATCATAATCAATACAAATATCTCACTCAACATAAACAAAAAAGAGGATACGATCTGAACAAGATTGTTAGCTTCATTTACTATATTTTTTATCAAATGAGCAGAATTTTTATCGAGAAACTTTTTATATTCCATACCCATATAATTTTCAAACAGCCTATAAGCGAGCAAATGGTATCTGCCTTGCGAAAATCTATTTAGAAGATAAAAGTATATTAAGTTTAAAACAGCTCTAAGAATATAAAAAAGTACCAAACCGATGCCGAAATATATTACGAAATGCATTTTGTCGGTATGTAAAAACTTATAGATAAAATTTATATATTGATTGTTTTCTATTTGGTTAAAATCACTTGCAACGGATATAAAAGGCATGATAATACCCACGCCTATAGTCTCTATCAAAGATATCACTACCGAAAAGATCAATAATCCCAAAAGATATTGTTTATCTTTTTTGTTCAATAGAGTATTTAATTTTTTTATCATAAATTTTTTCGCTCCAAACGGTATAAATACAATATTTTAAAATTTTCAATTTGAAATGTCTATATATTATACCTTATTTATAATCTTTTACGTCAATATTTACCAAAAAATAATAAACAATATATTATCGTATTGCGATAAAATAAAAGTATATTTGAAATCTACCGTAAAGTTTTGCTAAAATAAAAATGATACAATTACATAAAAATTTTCCATAAAAAGGTAAAAAATATGAAAATGTATGTATGCGGACACATCAATCCCGACTCGGACTCTATCTGTGCGGCTATATCTTTGGCTTATCTAAAAACACAACTTGGAGATGAGGCAATACCTGCAAAGCAGGGAGAGATAAACCCTGAAACAAAGTTTATACTCGATAAGTTCGGTTTTGATGAGCCGATACTTAAAACTTCTTATAAAGATGAAAATCTTTATATAGTTGACTATTCAGACTTGGCTCAAGCTCCTAAAGATATAAAAGATGCAAATATTATCGGTATAGTGGACCATCACAAACTCGGAGACATCACTACTACTACGCCTTTGGAGGGTTGGTTAAGACCTGTTGGATGCTCTAACACCATCATAAAAGATATGTTTGATTACTACAAAGTGGAGATCCCTAAAGATTTGGCTGGCATCATGCTATGCGCCATACTAAGCGATACGGTCATTTACAAATCTCCAACTTGTACTAAAGAGGATATAAAAGCTACCGAAGAGTTGGCAAAGATTGCGGGAGTTAAAGATATAAAAGCACTTGGTATGGAGATGTTTTTAGTAAAATCCGCCGTAAAGGGCGCAACTCCGAGAGAGCTTATCACAAGAGACTATAAAGACTTTGATATGAGCGGCAAAAAAGTAGGCATTGGACAGCTTGAAGTGGTTGACCTTAGCGTATTTGACGATATGATTGACGATCTTTTTAAAGATATGAAAGCATTAAAGGAAGAAGGCAAAAGGCACACCGTTTTACTACTTTTGACCGATATTATAAATGAGGGCTCTAAACTTCTTGTCGTAAGTGACGATAAAGAAACCATAGAGAAAGCTTTCGGATGTAAGCTTGAAAACTCTATGGCATACCTGCCCGGTGTTTTAAGCAGAAAAAAACAGGTAGTACCTTATCTGGAGAAAGTTTTCGCAACGATATAAAAAAGGATTTTTATATGTTATTTTCAAAAAACGATAACATTAGCAAACAAAAAAATAATCTTGAACAAAAAATTAATGAATGTATAATAAAGTTACAAAATAATGTTGTAGATGAAGAATTTATAAAAAATTTTAATTCCGATTCTTCTATTCAAGAAAAAATGGACTCTATCATTGAATACGTTATTAACATAACTTATGAAATGAACTTCTTTATTATGAATTTTCCCGTTGCCATGTTTGTAACCGACCCTAAAAGAAAAATGGTCATATGGAATAAAAGTTTTGAAGAGATAACGGGATTTTCAAAACAAGATATCGAATCTCTTACTATTCCTCAGGCTCCGAAAATCCTTTGGCCTAAAAATCCGAAAGAGTGTAAAGTCTGTAAGCTGGTCTTAGACTACGAAAAACAAAAAAGAAGCGGTATAGGCATAGCCGAAATAGAAACAAAACAAGGAAAAATAATACCTGTTTATGTATATGCAGAACCTATCATAAAAGATGGAGAAGTGGTAAAAACTTACGTAACTCTTAGAAATTTACTTTCAGAAAGAGCAAAAGAAGCAAAAATGAGAAAAGAGTTTTTCCAAAAAGAGGCTCAAGAAATCATAAATGTACTTGAAAATATCAACAATCATAAACTAAACAATGAATTATCTATAAACGATGAAAACAATTTTAAAATCATTGAAAATCCTATCAAAGAAATACAAAAAACTTTAAAAGAGCTTGTTATAGGATTAAAAGAGTCGTCAAATATGGTCAAAAACGTTTACAACGACGTATTTGAGCAACTAACTCAACTATTGGAGTGGAACGAAAATAAATTTTTACCGTCTCAAATGGAGGCTAGCAACAAAGCCAATGAATTAAACGAATCTATGAGTGATATAGAAAAAATGGTCGAAATGATAAAAGATATCGCAGACCAAACAAATCTTTTGGCGTTAAACGCCGCCATAGAAGCCGCTCGAGCCGGAGAACACGGCAGAGGTTTTGCGGTAGTTGCAGATGAGGTTAGAAAATTGGCCGAAAAATCACAAA
>JAADDL010000104.1 GCA_013153915.1 Campylobacterota bacterium | reverse complement strand
TGTCCGCACCCTTTTTGATAAACGGAGCAAAAGAGGGGTTTAAAAAGGTCGATGTTAGGTATGAAAAGGTCGCAAGAACCCTTGGTGCGAGTAGAATGAGCGCATTTTTTAGTATAGTTTTGCCAAACGCCAGAAACGACATCATAAACGGCGCTTTGATGATGTGGAGCAGAGCTTTAGGAGAGTTTGGAGCCGTTGTTATCATAGCTTACCACCCTATGGTCGCACCGGTTTTGATATACGATAGATTTAACAACTTCGGACTAAACTACTCAGCCCCTGTGGCGGCAAGTATGATAGTCGTCTCTATAGCGATATTTTTGACGGCTAGATATATAAACAATAGACTAAAATAAAAACCCGATACCGTCCGCAGACGATATCGGTTTGGCTTATCTTTCTTGTTCGATGATTTCTAAAGCCAACTTTTTTAGACCTTTTAGGTCTATTTTTCCGCTACCGAGTTTTGGTATCTCTTCTACTTTATAAAATTTGCTCGGTACAAATAGAGGATTTATATCCAACTCTTTTATCTTTTGTTTTAACTCTTCTATTTGCATATCTCCTTCCAAAAGAAGTATCAGTTTTTCTCCTTTTTTCTCATCAGGCACCGAAGTGACGGCTATAAGGGAGTTTTCATCGACAAGTTTTGATATCTCCTCTTCGACAAGTCCCAAGCTAACCATCTCTCCTCCGAGTTTCGCAAACCTGCTATATCTATCCAAGATAGTTAAAAATCCGTCTTTATCGAGCTTTCCTTTGTCGCCCGTTATGTACCATCTGATGCCGTCCATCTCTTTTATCACCTCTTTTGTTTTTTGAGGATTTTTGAGATAACCTTTCATGATTTGCGTTCCGCCTATAAGTATCATACCCGCTTCTTCGGTCGGTAACTCTTCAAATGTTTCGGGGTCTACTATCTTAAAACTACTTCCCGGTACCGCCGTGCCGACTGTGCCGGGTTTGCATCCGACTTGCACTCTGTATCCGTCGTCAACCATCAGGATATCGGGAACATTCACGCTAGCTACGGGCGTGGTCTCCGTCGCTCCGTAGCCCTCATATATGTCAAGTCCGTATTTGGCTTTAAAATCTTTTCTAGTACTTTCGGGCAATTTTTCGGCTCCCGCCACAACCATTTTTAAGCTTTTAAACATAAGAGGTTTTATCTTTCTGTTTCTTGTGTATAGTCTATAAAATGTTGCCGTACCGAACATCAGGGTCGCTTCGTATTTGGCGCAAAGTTTTGCGACTCCGTATCCGTCCGTCGGGTCGGGATGGCAAGCGACGCATATATCTTCGACAAGAGGAGCCAAGGAGGTAACGGTCAAGCCGAAACTATGAAACATCGGCAATGTGCCTAGTATAACATCATCATCGGTGGGATTTATAAGAGTCATTATCTGTTTTATATTACCCATAATATTTTGGTGGGTTAACTCTATGCCTTTTGGAGTACCTTCGCTTCCGCTACTAAATAAAATAGCCGCCGTATCCTTGATATCTACGCTTTTGATATATAATAATTTCAACATCCAAATCGGCAATAGTTTTGCGCCTATCAAGGTTATGAGGGATTGAAGTTTTGTGATTTCGGATTTGATATCCTCCATATAGATAACATTAAGCTCGTTTAATATCTCGCTTATATCAAATCCTTTTGCCTTTAGTTTTGTGATGAACTGTTTTGAAGTGATAACGGTTTTGATATCCGCAAGGTTTGTTGCGTATTTTAGGCTCGGTATTCCCGAAGAGTAGTTTAGGTTGACGATAGTTTTTCCGAGTGCCAACACGGACATATTCGCTATCAGTCCCGCCGAAGTGGAAGGAAGAATGATACCTATATTTTGCTCTTTAAGTAGAGGCTTTAACTTTTTAGAAAACAAAAATACGCCTGTAGCGAATCTTGTTTTGCTAAGTTCCGCTCCCGTGCTGTCGGCTACGGCTAATTTTGCCGTATTGTTTTCCATATTCTCTATCCAAGTGTCCGCTATAGGGCTTAACTGTTCGGAATATTTTTGCCAAGCGGTTATGGAGAGTTCAAATACCGCTTTTTTCACTTCTGAGGCGGTGCTATGTATCGACATGGGTTTTGAGAAACTAACCGATATCTCTTTTGTGCTACTGTTTTTTAATTTTTTGGATGCGTATGAAAAGTTATCTTCCCACAATCCTCTTAAATAAAACGGCACTATCACGGCGGCATTTTCTTCCACATCTTTAGCGGCTCTTTCAAAACCGTTCCTAAATTCGTCAAGGTGTCCGTTTCTACTTATATGCCCCTCGGGAAATATCGCTACCGTTTCACCGTTGTTCAAAGCTTTTGCGACTTCGCTTAAAGCACCTTTGCTACCTCTGCTTGATATGGGTATTACTTTTGCGAATTTTAAAAAAGGTTTTAGATACCATTTGTTGTAAAATGTTCTATCCATAACAAATCTTATCTGTTTCGGATAGGCTATTTGAAGCATCGCCCAGTCCAAAAACGATATGTGATTGCCAAGTAGCAAAACACCTTTTTCGGTTTGGACATTTTCTATGCCAAAGACATCTACTCTATATCTCATCCTAACTATCATCCTTATGATATATCTTACGAATGAATGTGTCATCGTGATGATAGTGTATATGAAACCTATCGTCGAGACTATGGCTATTAGGTAAAACAGCGTGACGGATGAGAGGTTGAAGTATCCAAAGAGTGCGGTAATAACCAAGAAAAAGAACATAAAGACATTTTGCATGAAGTTATTGCCCGCAAGCACGATACCCAACTCCTCTTTGGGCGTGAAAAACTGTATCAAGGAGTTTAGAGGGACTATGATGAGTCCCGCAAAAAAGCCGAAAGCAAAGAGGATAAATCCCATCAATTCAAGACTATGAGTAGCGGGCAAGATAAATAAAGTGACGCTTAGTCCGAAAACTCCTATGGGAATGATACCTATCTCTATAAAATTCTTACTCACTTTTCCCGCAAACAGCGAGCCTATTATCATGCCTACTCCGCTAAGAGTTAAAAGCCCTTGTGCCACGACGGTATTTAGTATACCGAGAGAACTTTTTAGATACTCTCCGAATATCGCAACGACTACTTGAGAAACTCCCCAAAGCAGACTCAATCCTATAATGCTTTCCCAAACAATCTTGCTTTTTTTGATATGCTTTATGTTTTTCTTTAAATATGTTAGATTGAAATAGAGTTTTTTATCAAAATCTTTCGTTTCGACTCTCTTTGCGGATAATTTTTTATCCAAAGAACAAGCTAGCAAAAACTCGATGACGCTTGCCCCTATAAGCAAAAACGCCAAAGGGGTAACCTGCATGAGTATTTTTCCCGCCGAACTTACATCCGAAACCAAATATTCAAAAAATATGGAGTATACTACGGCGCCCAATAGTATGGATATGATGGTTACGCTTTGGACTATGGCGTTTGCGCTTGCGATATTTTCACCTCCCACCATCTCTTTGATAAGTCCGTATTTTGCGGGAGAGTAGATGGCGCTTTGTGCGGCAAGTATAAATGTCAACGCAAAGGCTATCTTAAAAAGACCGAAATAGTAACTAAACAGTATACAAACGGTTATGAATATCGCTAACAAACTCGATATCTTTATGACTTTTGTTTTAGGATATTTATCGCTTATATAGCCGCTTGGTGAAAATAAAAAGATAAAAGGGAGCAATATAAGAGCGTTTACAAGAGCGGTTAGCACTATTAGCTCGCTACCTTCATAACTTTTAAAGATAGTATTTTGTAGCACTATCTTATGCCCGAGGTCGGTCATAGCGTTTAAAAATACTATGATAATATATATGCCAAAACCTTTTATTTTAAATAACTTATCCATTTTTTATCCTTTCTTTGTGGCATTTTATCGTGTAGCTGTTTAGTATGTAAGGTTTGTAGTTTAGGATGATGTCAAAAAGTAGTTCATATCTTTTATTGTGAGATGTCGAATCGTCCTCTAAAAATTTATACCCTATATCGTTTTCGCACTCCGCAAGGGTTTTTGCGCTTTTTACATATTGGTCGAAGAGTTTAAAGTCTAACCCCTCTTTTTTTGCGTTTACAAGCACCCTTAAAGCGTCAATATCTTTTTTTGAGTAACTCTCTTTTTCTATCAAATAACCTTTTGATATAAATTCGTCTATTTGAGCGGATTTTATATCTAACTCTTTTGCCATATCTTCTTTTGTGTATCTTTGTTCACTTTCCCCATGTATCGCTATGACGGCATCTAGTATGGAGTCAAAGGAGTCGTCGAAGCTAAAGTTGTTGTTTTGGAAGATCTTTTTTATTTGAGATATGGAGTATGAAAAATTCTTTTGCAAATATTTTATAAATTTGATTATTCTTATGGAATTATCGTCGTATAGATGGACATTTGGCTTTGGTTTTTCGGGTTCGGGCAAAAGCCCCTCTTTTACATAGTACAATATGGTGGATTTGCTTTCGTTGCTCAACTTTGTCAACTCTTTCATCTTATAAGGCATCGTATCTCCTATGTTTTTTTGAAATTGTAACACATTTTATCTAAAGTGTCAAGCGACACTTTACACTTTATGACAGAAAGAGAGAAATCCATAAAAATAAAATCATATAAAATCGAGCGATAGAATAGATAAGAAAAGAAAAGAAGGATTGCCGTAGTGAAAACTACGGCAAAAAATTAGTCTAATAAATCTTGAGGTATATTTCCGCCGTTTTCGGCAATCTTTTTCAATACCGTCTTATGCAACCATACATTCATCTTAGCGGATTCCGCCATCAAATCATCGGGACACCCTAACTCTTGAGCCAACTCTTTTCTAAAAGAGTATGAGCTCTCTATACCCAATAGTTTTAGCAAATCAACGATAGAAGTTTTCCAATTTAGCCCCGGATTTTTCTCCGATAACTCTTCGAGATGTTTCATCACGTCTACGACCGGTATCTCCGCGACAACGGTCTCTTCTACTACTACCGCTTCGGGTGCCGGAGTCTCTTCTTGAGTAGCTTGCTCGATTGCCTCGTTGGCTTGGTCGATCTCCTCTTTTGCCGAAGCGACGACCTCTACAGGCTGAGCGTTCTCTTCGTTTGCCTTATCTCCGAAACCAAGTTTGCTTAAAATAGAACTAAACAATCCCATTCAATCTCCTTTTAATGTATTTATATAATTATATCATATTTTCGGCAAAAAGTTGTAAGCGATATTTTTGTCGGCGAGAGGGTGAAGGAATCGAACCTCCCTTCGTAACCGACACCGGTACGAACGACGGGTTTGAAGCCCGCGGTATCCACCAGGATGACA
>JAADDL010000171.1 GCA_013153915.1 Campylobacterota bacterium | reverse complement strand
TACGGAAAAACTCTTCTCTCTTGTCATAGAAGCGGTCATCTCCATAAGAAGAGCAAAAGCCAATATAGAGTTGGCAAACAAAAAAATAGAACACGCAGTTATCAAGATAGACAACGCTAAAAAGCTTGAAAGTATCAAAAAATATATCGAACTTCTCGCCAAAGTAAATGAGATAACTTTTAGCGATACTTCGGTTGAAAACGCCGTAAGCGATGTGAGTGAAAATCTTGAAGTTTTCATCCCTCTTGAAGGAGTTGATTTATCTCCGATCATAAAAAGACTCGAAAATCAAAAAGCCAAGATAGAAAAAGAGGTCGCAAAGCTAACCGGAATGTTATCGAACGAAAAGTTTTTACAAAACGCACCGAAAAAGGTGGTAGAAGAAAACAAAGAGACTCTTGAAAAAGCAAAGGAAAACCTAAGAAAAATCAACGAAAAACTAGAGAGTTTCTAAGAGTCCGAAGTGAAAAAAGACACTATCAGCAAAGAGATATTAAAAAGTATAGTAAAAGATATATCAAAATACTTTTTAAAAATTGAGATAAATGAGATAGAGTTTATACAAACGAACACTCAACGAATAGAAAGCAGAGATGCCGATATTGTTGCCAAAGTAAATTCTGATTTTATTCTTCATCTTGAAATACAAAATAATAATCACCCCAAAATGGAATACAGAATGTTAAGATATTGGCTGGATATTTCGCAAATAACCTCTCTCCCTATTAGGCAATATCTGATATATATCGGCAAAGATAAGTTAAGTATGAAAAATAATATTATCAAAGATAGAGTTAACTATTTTTATAATATTATTAATATAAAAAATATTGACTGCGATATTCTCATAAAGCAAGACACTCCTGATGCTTTAGTATTGGCTATACTTTGCGACTTTAAGAAAAAAAATCCTAAAGATGTGGTAAAATATATCATTGATAGACTTATTTATCACACAAGTAGCGATAAAAAAGAGTTTAGAAAATATATGATAATGCTTGAAGAGTTGTCGACCAATAGGGACTTAAAAGAGATTATCAAGGAGCAAGCGATGTTAAGAGAGATAAAGTGGGAAGACTTACCAAGTTATGAAATAGGTCTTGAAAAAGGTGTTAAAGAAGGTGTTGAAAAAGGGAAAATTATAGCTCTTTTTGAATTTGGCTTAAATGCCGATGAAATCGCAAAAAGATATAATAAATCAAAAAAATATGTCAAAAACATCATAGATGAAATAGAAAATAAAAAGATAGGTAAATAGTTATGCTTAAAATATTACTTTCAATTTTATTATTTACATCATTGTTGATATCAGCAAGTACGGAAGATAGTATTGCCGATAGCTTTGAAGATGAGTTTAGCGTGCAGAAAAAAGAGGATTTCGACCCTTTGAGGGGTTACAATGAAGTTATGACCGATATCAACGATAAATTTTATACATATATTCTCTTTCCCGTAGCAAAAGGATACAAAAAGGTCGTTCCTACTCCGGCTAGAAAATCGGTATCAAACTTTTTTCACAATCTAATGTTTCCCGTAAGACTTGTCAATAATCTTTTGCAATTTAAGATAAGAAACTCTTTTGAAGAAACGCAAAGATTTTTACTAAACAGTACAATAGGCATAGGAGGACTTTTTGACGTTGCGACAACCAAGTTTCATCTAAAAGAGCATGATGAGGATTTTGGACAGACTCTAGGATATTACGGCATAGGAAGCGGTTTTCCCATAGTGTGGCCAATCCTCGGACAATCAAACCTTAGAGACAGTATCGGCTTTGTCGGCGACTATCTAATAGATCCGAAAGTCTATATAAGCCAAAGAAGCTACAATATCCCCGACGACCAAACACAAAGTGATATCATCGGTGGAGTTAATATCATCAATAAAAGTTCGTTTGATTATAAAAAATATGAAGCGATAAAAAAAGGAAATGTTCTTTTATATCCGGTCATAAAAGACCTATATGAAGAGCATAGAAAAAAACTTATAAGTGAGTAAAAAATGGTAAAAAAGATAATTTTTTTAGTATGTACGGTGTTATTTTTAGGTTCTAGCGTGTATGCGCTTGAAGGCGATGTAAAAGATATCATGAGTTCAAAGATACACAAAGCTTTGATAGTCATAAAAGACAAAAACGAAACGACCGAACAAAAAGCCCAAAAGATTTTTGATATGTTCGATGAAGCGTTTGACTACAACCTTATGGCTAGGCTATCCGTCGGTAGCAGAGTTTGGAGAGGATTGAGCGATGAACAAAAGAAGAGTTATACCGACACTTTCGTTTCTCTTTTAAAACAATCTTTTATAGAAAAGCTAAAGCTTTATAACGACCAAGATATTGTTATCAAAGATTTTATCAAAACCAAACAAAAAAGAGCTAAATTGGATACCGAATTAGTCGGCAAAAAAGATACCATTAAGATTGATTATAAATTTTACCTCTCTAAAAAAAGAGGATGGCTTATATATGATGTCGTAGTAGCCGATGTTAGTATCATACAAAGTTACAGAAAACAGTTTAGCGACCTTTTAAATAATATGAGCTTTGATGAGTTTTTAAAAAAGATAAAAGAGGTTGATACCGAAGATAAAAAACAGTAATGTTAAAAAAGATATTCGAAAACATTATATTAAAATACCCAATAGCGGTACTATTGGCACTTGTACCGCTATTTTTATATTTTGGTTTTGTTAGTACACACTTAAAGATAGACGCTACTTCAAAAAGTCTTTTGATGGATAACGACCCTGACCTTGCTTTTTTAAAAAAAATCAACAAAGACTTTTACAATCCCGATATCTTGCTTGTCACTTTCAGACCAAACTCCCCTCTTCTTTCCAAAGAGAGTCTAAACACTATAAAAAATCTATCAGACGACCTAGTAAAAATACCCAATATCGACTCGGTCACATCTATACTAACCGTCCCTTTGCTTGAAAATAAAAATTTACCCATAACCGACCTTGTCGATAAAGTGCCGACTCTTCAAAGCAAAGATGTCAATCTTACTCTTGCGAAAAAAGAGTTTTTAACAAGCCCTTTGTATAAAAACGCTCTTGTTAGTTCGGACTTTACGACAACGGCTTTAGTGTTAAATCTCAAATCAAACCAAAAAGGTCTTTTAAACAGACACGAATATCTCCAAAAGATAAGAGAGTATCTATCGCATTACCAAGATAAAGGCAAGCTATTTTTAGGCGGCGTGGATATGATAGCGGACGATATGATAGGTTTTGTTAAAAGCGATATCTTTTTATACGGTTCGACCTTAACGCTTTTGCTTATCGTAATATTATGGATAATTTTTAGAGAAATAAAATGGGTATTTATACCTATGCTTATATCCGTACTCTCCATCATAACTACGGCGGCTTTGATAGTGCTTTTTGGATGGGAGATAACCGTAATATCGTCAAATTTCGTATCTTTACAACTTATCATAACCCTATCCATCATACTTCATTTGATAGTAAAATATCGAGAATTGGAAAAACTCGAACCAAGTTTTTCCCAAAAAGAGTTGGTACTATACACGATAACTTCAAAAGCAAAACCATCTTTTTACGCTATTGCGACGACGGTAGTGGGATTTGCCTCTTTGACGCTTTCGGGTATCAAGCCCGTTATCTACCTAGGACTCATGATGAGTATCGGTATATCCGTATCTCTTGTCGTATCGTTTGTTATGTTTGCCGCTATCGTAATACTGTTTAAAAGAAATTATCCAAAAGAGAAAAAACCGTCAAAGAAAAATTTCTCTTTTATCAAAAATGTTATCAAAATAGTAGAAAAAAAGGAAAAAAGCGTATATGTCGTCACAATTTTGCTTTTATTGTTTAGTTTGACGGGAATACCTAGACTAATCGTGGAAAATAGCTTCATAAACTACTTCAAATCTTCCACCGAGATATATAAAAGCTTAAAAACAATAGACCAAGAGTTGGGCGGAACAACTCCTTTGGATGTCGTTATCATGCTAAAGGAGAAAAAACAAAAAGTTCAAACTCCAAAAGATAGCGACGAAGACAGTTTTGATGATTTTGAAAGTGAATTCGAACAAGATGCCAACGACCCCAAATACTGGTTTACCCCTACAAAGCTTAGCATGGTTGAAAAAGTCCACGACTACCTTCAATCCATCCCGTACATCGGCAATGTCCAGTCTCTTGCGACACTGCTAAAACTTGGAAGAATACTAAAACACGGAAAAGAACTTGACAATTTTGAACTGGCTCTCATCTATAAAAAGTTGCCTAAAAAGTTCAAAAAGATATTACTCTCTCCATACATCAATATAGAAAAAAATGAACTAAGAGTGGCTACGAGGATAAAAGATTCGGATAAAAGTCTAAGAAGAAATAAGCTTTTGCATAAAATAGAAAAAGATTTAAAAAAGATGATTGACCCAAAAATCGCCAATTTTAGACTCGGTAACATGATGGTCTTATACAACAATATGCTACAATCTCTATTTAAGTCTCAAATCCTAACCTTAGGAGCAACCTTAGCGGCACTTTTTGTCATGTTTATAGTGCTTTTTAAATCCGTTAAAGTAGCGCTTATCGCTTTATTGGCAAATATCATACCTATAGGAGTGATATTCGGTGTAATGGGCTGGGGGGAGATACCTCTTGATATGATGACCATCACCATAGCCGCTATAAGCATAGGTATAGGAGTGGATGACACTATACACTACATTCACAGGTATAAAGAGGAGTTTAAAAAGGATAAAAATTATATAAAAGCTATGAGAAGAGCGCATGAGAGTATCGGATATGCTATGTATTATACCTCATTGGCTATCATTATAGGTTTTAGCATACTTATAACTTCCAACTTCATCCCAACTATATACTTCGGACTACTTACGGTTGTCGTGATGTTTTTTGCACTATTAAGCTCTTTGATACTATTGCCGATATTGTTAATAAGATTTAAACCTTATAAGAAATTATAAATTTTTTTATAAAAGGACTTGATATGGGTATATTTTCAAACAACGACAGTATCGAACAAGACTTCTCTTTTGTGCAAAAAAAAATAGACAATCTTAAAAATCTTGATATTTATATCACAGATAAGGAATTGGAGATCTTAAACGGTGATAATATTCACAAAAAGATTAAAACGATATTTGACATCGAAGAGAGAGAAAATTTCTATTGGCACGAATTTAAAAACAAATATCCCGTTGCATTATTTGCCGTGCTTCCGAATAGAAAATTTATAGAGTGGAATAAAGATTTTGAAAATTTAATAGGTTGGAGCCATAACGAGCTAAAACATATAGATAGCGCCGCAAAAGTATTATGGCCGATTAACCCCAAAGAGTGCAAGGTTTGCACAAAAGAGAAGTCTTGT
>JAADDL010000139.1 GCA_013153915.1 Campylobacterota bacterium | reverse complement strand
GGCGGCAAACGAGCTTGACGATGAGATCTCCAAAGCGGTGGAGCTTATATCGAACATAAAGGGTAAACTCATAGTCACGGGAGTAGGCAAATCGGGACTCATAGGTGCAAAACTTGCCGCCACTTATGCAAGTACGGGAACGAGTAGTTTCTTTATACATCCTACCGAAGCGATGCACGGCGATCTTGGCATGATAAGCAAAGATGATGCCGTCTTAGCCATAAGTTACAGCGGAGAGAGTGAAGAGCTTATAAGGCTATTGCCCCATATAAAGAGGTTTGATATACCTTTGGTGGCGATGGCAAAGAGCAAAGAGAGTACTCTTGGTAGATATGCCGATGTGTTTTTGTCTATAAAAGTTACAAAAGAGGCGTGTCCGCTAAATACGGCTCCAACGAGCTCCACAACCCTCACTTTGGCTTTAGGAGACGCTCTTGGGGTGTGCCTCATGGAGAAAAAGGGGTTTAAAAAAGAGGATTTTGCGTCTTTCCACCCCGGAGGAAGCCTCGGTAAAAAGCTTTTTGTAAAAGTTAAAGACATCATGCAAAAATCAAACCTGCCTATATGCGACCAAAAAACTCCTATGAAAGAGGCTATCATAACTCTAAGCGAAGGCAGACTCGGAAATGTTTTGCTTACTGATGAAGAGGGTAAACTAAAAGCGGTTTTAAGTGACGGAGATGTTAGAAGGGCTTTGATGAGAGAGGATTTCTCTTTGGATAAAGAGGCGATAGAGTATGCCGGAAAATCTCCAAAAACTATAGAAGATAAAAATATCTTGGCAAGCGACGCACTAAAGATCATAGAAAAACACAAAATCCAACTCCTTGTCGTAACCGATAAAGATAGAAAAATAGAGGGTGTTTTGCATATCCACCATCTTGTGGAAGCGGGTATAAAATAGTGGAAAAGATACGACTAAATAAGATGATCTCTCACAATACTAAGTATTCACGAAGAGAGGCGGATGAACTGATAAAAAACGGCGATATAAAAGTTGACGGCAAAGTGGTGACCGATCTATCCACTAAGGTTGATTTTGACAATAAAATCCATATAAAAGGCAGAAGGCTATACAAAAAAGATCACTTCACCGTCATAGTCTATCATAAGCAAAAGGGCGAATTGGTCACCAAAAAAGACGATAGAGGCAGAAAGACTATCTTTGATACTTTACCCAAAAAGTATGCACACTTTTTGCCCGTAGGCAGGCTTGATTTTGCAAGTGAAGGGCTTTTGCTACTTACCGACTCGCCCCAAGTCGCCACAAAACTTATGAAGAGCAACTTGGAGAGGGTTTACTACTTAAAGATAAAGGGTTTTGTGACTCCGGCTATGGAAGAGGGGATGAAAAACGGAGTTTTGATACCTTCAAATGTGGGCGGACACAAAGATAGCGATATAGAATCCATGCAAATAGCCCCTTTTTTAGCCTATAAAATTATAAAAAACTCCCCCACGTTTTCTAAGTTGAAAGTTGCTATAAATGAGGGCAAAAATAGAGAACTTAGACGATTTTTCGCCTTTTACGATAGCGAAGTGACCGACTTAAAGAGAGTAAGCTTCGGGGGGATCGAGCTTGGTACTTTAAAACCGGGCAAAAGCAGATACTTAGAAAAGAACGAATACCAAAGTTTGCACGATTTTTTACATAAAAAATAGGTTTAAAAGTTGGCAAAGATCGTTGAAAATCTAACGGAAGTTTTAAGACCTACGAAACTCGAAGAGTTTATAGGACAAAAAAAGATTATCTCCAAAGATAGCGCTTTGTATAGGCTCATCAAATCCAAAAAAGTTCCGCACTGCTGTTTTTGGGGAAAAAGCGGCAGCGGTAAAACGACTCTTGCCAAAATAATAGCAAATGAAACGAAAAATCCGTTTTTTTATATGGACGGCACGAGTTTTAAAGTGGAGGAGCTTAGAAAAACTCTAAAACTTCACAAAAACTCACTAACAAAACCGTTTATTTTTATAGATGAGATACATAGACTCTCAAAGACTCAACAAGAGGTTTTATTGATCCCCATGGAGAAAAAAGAGTGCGTCATCATAGGGGCAACCACCGAAAATCCCGCCTACTCTTTGACAAACGCCATGAATTCGAGAATGATGAATTTTGAGTTTGAGAGTTTGAGTGAAGATGACTTAAAAGAGCTTTTAAAGAGGGTTAAAAAGAGGTTTGATTTTGAGATAGAAGAGGATGCGAAAGAGTATCTCATCTCATCAAGCGGAGGTGACGCAAGGGCTATGCTAAATCTTTTGGAGTACTCTTTGTCGGTTTGTGATAAGATAGACAAAGGGTTGCTAAAATCCCTAAGAAACGAGCCTCTAAAAGAGGGGGTTAGTTCCAAAGAGAACCATTATGACTTTATAAGCGCTTTGATAAAAAGTATCAGAGGAAGCGACATAGACGCCTCTTTGTACTATCTTGCCAAGCTGCTTGAAGGCGGAGAGAGAAGCGACTTTATAGCCAGAAGGCTCGTGATACTATCAAGCGAGGATATAGGAAACGCAAATCCTAACGCTTTAAATGTAGCTACAAACACTTTGACAGCGGTTAAAGAGATAGGACACCCCGAAGATAGGATCATCCTATCGCAATGTGTCGTGTATCTCGCCTCGTCTCCAAAATCAAACAGTTCATACAAAGCGATAAACGAAGCTATAAAGTTTGTAAAAAACAATCCCAACATCAAAACACCGCCCTATCTGACAAGTCACGGCAAAGATGAGTATCTCTATCCTCACGACTTTGGAGGATACGTAAAGCAAAAATATATATTAAAAGAGGTAAAATTTTACAATTCAAAAGGTATCGGGTTTGAAAAAAATCTCAACGAGTGGATAAAAAAGATAAAAGGCGACGAATGAATATAGCTATCGTAGGCGGAGGAATAAGCGGAGTATCAACGGCATTTTATATAAAACACTATTTACCCGAAGCGAATGTGACTCTATTTGAAAAAGAGGATCATTTAGGCGGCAAAATGAATACCGCAAAAAAAGAGGGTTTTTTGATAGAAGAAGGTAGCAACGGCTTTTTATCCAACAAGCCGGACACCCTCGAACTTGTTAAGCTAAGCGGTTGTGAAGATATACTCTTAAAGAGTAGCGATGAGGCTAGAAAGAGATTTATCTTTGACGGAAGCCTTGAAGTGTTGCCCGAATCCCCGGGAGCTTTTATAAAAACGCCGCTTTTAAGTTTCAAAGGCAAATTAAGAGTCGCTTATGAGATATTTGCCAAGCCGAAAAAAGACGATAGCGACGAGAGTTTGCAAGAGTTCGGATATAGACGAGTCGGAAAAGAGATGACGGATGTATTTTTGGACGCTATGGTAGCGGGTATCTACGCTTCGACTCCCGCTAAGATCTCGGCGCCTGCCGCTTTTCCTCTTGTGGTAAAACTCGAAAAAGAGTACGGCTCTTTGTTTAAAGGGATGATGGCAAAAAAGAAAAAAGAGGCGGGACCCGGCGGAGTTTTGATGAGTTTTAAAGGAGGGGTCAGCTCTTTTGTGGATAGACTCTCAAAAGCTCTCAATATAAATATCGTTAAAAACGCAAATATAAAAGCTCTCAAGAAAGATGGAGACGGATACAAGGTGCTGGGAGATAATTTGCAAATGGTGTTCGATAGAGTCGTACTTTGTACTCCCGCTTTCGTCAGTAGCGAACTTGTTAGAAATTTTGCACCCGATATAGCCGATAGACTTAACGACATAGAGTACTCACCCATCTCCATAGTCGGCTTAGGATACGACTTTTTAAAGCATGACTTAAAAGGTTTTGGACTCTTGGCGACGACTAGGGCAAAACAAAAGGTGCTTGGGATATTGTGGGATAGTTCCATATTTTTAGACAGAGCGCCAAAAGGTAAAAAACTCTTAAGAGCGATGATAGGAGGGCAAAGAAGCCCCGAACTTGCCCTAAAAAGCGATGAAGAGTTGATAGAGTTGGCAAAAAATGGAGTAAAAAACATAATGGGTATAGAAAGAGTTCCCGATATGATTTATGTAAAAAGATGGGAGAAGGGCATACCCAACTATAAAGTTGGACATCTTGAAAATATAGAAAAGATATTTGAAAAAATAAAAGAGCACAAAGGACTTTATCTAAACTCAAACGCATACAGAGGCATAGGGTTAAACGACTGCGTAAGCAACTCTAAAAAGTGCGCAAAAGAGGTGGTGAAAATATGATAAAAAAAGTAGCGCTATTTGTCGTACTGTTTTTTTCGTCACTATTTTCAAACTCTTTGCAAGATGCCATAGATAAAGCAAAGCCGTATTCGACTTTAAACCTTTCGGAGGGCAGATTTGAAGGGCATATCGTTATCAAAAAACCTATCACTATCGTCGGCAAAAAAGATAAGACGGTTATAGACGGAAAAGGGAAAGATACGGTAATATCCATAAAAAGTCCGAATGTTACTTTGAAAGATTTGACCGTCATATCAAGCGGACATCGAAAAGAGAATTTCGATAGTGCCGTAACAGCCGAAAAAGCCGACAATCTAAAAGTGATTGGCTGTAAGATAAAAGACAGTTTGTACGGCATATACGTCATGATGAGTAAAAATGCCGTGATAAAAAACAACTATATAACTTCCAAAGACGAAAAAATTCCGCTAAGAGGGGATGGTTTGAAGCTTTGGTACTGCAACAACGCTCTTATCGAAGGCAATACCTTTGAAAAAGCTAGAGATATAAATTTGGCTCGTTCCAACGGTGCTAAAATAGTAAACAATAGATTTTTAAGCAATAGATTTGCAACATATCTCGAGATGAGCCATAACGCTTTGATAAAGGATAATCTTTATAGATATAACGAAGTCGCTATCATGTTAATGGGTTCTAAAAATACGAATGTGCTCTCAAATCAAGTTTTAAGCTCCAAGGGTGCGGCGGGCATAGGAATACTTACCAAAGAGGGGACAAATCAACATTTTGAAAACAATACGATAAAATATAATACAAAAGCTTTCTATATCGATAATAAAGCTACCGAAAAGGGGATGCAAAGATATATCGTAAATAATGAGATATCTTTCAATTTGGAGGCTTTGCATTTTCATTTGATAATCAGCAACAACACTATAAAAAACAATAAAATCCACGACAATCTTGATGATGTGGTCAAAGATTTGACGGGGTATCCCAACAAAAACAATATCATAGAATATAATTACTGGGGTAATTATGCCGGTTTTGACAAAAACCATGACAATATCGGGGATACGCCCTATGTTGTTTATGAGTATGCGGATAGGCTTTGGAGTTATAACCATAAAATCAAGTTTTTTTACGGCAACGTTGTAATAAGCTTGACAAATTTTTTATGCAAACTAGCTCCTTTTACCGAGCCTCTTTTGCT
>JAADDL010000154.1 GCA_013153915.1 Campylobacterota bacterium | reverse complement strand
GCAAACTTCCTATCATCACCGAACTAGCGCCTACCGCTAAAGCTTTTGAAATATCTCCGCTATATCTGATACCTCCGTCGGCTATCACGGGCACTCCGAGCTCTCTTCCGGCTCTTGCGCAATCATCTATAGCGGTTATCTGAGGCACGCCCACGCCCGCAACTATCCTAGTGGTACAGATGCTTCCCGGACCTATACCTACCTTCACGGCGTCAGCTCCGGCTTCCACTAGAGCTTTTACGGCTTCGGCAGTAGCTACATTGCCGGCTATAATGTCGATATCCAACTCTTTTTTTATCATTTTGACCGTATCTATGATACCTTTTGAGTGTCCATGAGCCGAGTCAAGCACAAGCACATCAACCCCCGCCTCAACTAAAGCTTTCGCTCTATCAAGCTGCCCTACTCCGATAGCGGCACCCACTACAAGCCTTCCGTTTTCATCTTTGTTGGCGTTTGGATACTCTTTTCTCTTTTTTATATCTTTGATGGTTATAAGTCCCGCCAATCTATCGTCATCATCCACCAAAGGAATCTTCTCAATCTTATATTTATGAAAAAGCTCTTCGGCTTCATCTATGGTAGTTCCTTTTTTTGCCGTCACCAAAGGGGCTTTTGTCATATCCTCTTTGACCTTTTTGTCAAAATTTTTCTCAAATCTTAGATCCCTGTTTGTGAGTATTCCTATGAGTTTATTATCCTCGTCCACCACCGGAACTCCCGATATTCTATACTCGCTCATTATCTCCAAAGCTTCGCTTATCTTGGCTTCGGGTCCTATCCTGATAGGCTCGAAAATTACTCCGCTCTCATTTTTTTTGACTCTTTTAACCTCTTTTACTTGAGAGTCTATATCCATATTTTTATGGATGATACCTATACCTCCCAGTCTTGCCATGGCGATAGCCGCTCTATGCTCGGTCACCGTATCCATAGCCGCCGATACCAAAGGTATATTTAGCTTAATATTTCTTGTAAGTTTTGTTTTTACATCCACCTCTTTAGGCAACACTTCCGAATATTTCGGAACAAGTAAAATATCTTCAAATGTGAGAGCCTTCTGTCTTATTTTCATCATTTCTCCTATGCTATTTTAACAAATTTTCCAAACTTAAAGCCGCATCAAAGATGCTCTGCTCGTCAAAAGCCTTTCCTATAAACTGTCCGCCTATCGGCAAACCTTTTTCATCAAATCCTATCGGTAACGAGATAGCCGGAAGCCCTGCAAGATTGACGGCTATCGTATAGATATCCTCAAGATACATTTCAAGCGGGTCTTTTATGCTTCCAAACTCAAAAGCGGTCGATGGAGTAACGGGGGCAAATATCAAATCAGCCTCGCTAAATATCTCCTCAAACTGCTCTTTTATGAGGTGTCTAGCCTTTTGAGCTTTGATGTAGTAAGCATCATAATATCCGCTACTTAAAACAAAAGTACCTAAAAGTATCCTTCTTTTTACCTCATCGCCAAAACCCTCGCCTCTTGTCTTTCTATACATCTCTTTTAAGTTTTGACTCTCGGCTCTATTGCCGTATCTAACTCCGTCGTATCTGCTAAGGTTCGCACTAGCTTCCGCAGTAGCTATAATGTAGTATGTGGCGACATCATATTTTGTATTTAATCTATTTTTGTAAATTATCTTGTGTCCCGCTTTTTCAAGCTCTTTGATGGCTTCAACCATCTTTTTTCTAACGCTATCGCTTGCTTCTTCAAGATAATTTTCCAAAACCGCTACGGTAAACTTTCTATCGGGGTTTAAATCTTTAGATACGCTTTTATACTCCACATTTGCGCTTGTAGAGTCTCTTTTATCGTGACCGCTGATGATGTCGTAAAGTATGGCGGCATCTTCAACATTTTGAGTAAACGGTCCTATCTGATCTAAAGAACTTGAAAAGGCGCTTAGTCCGTATCTGCTAACTCTTCCGTATGTAGGTTTCATTCCCACGCATCCGCAAAATGCCGCAGGCTGTCTTATACTTCCTCCGGTATCGCTTCCAAGAGCGGCTACGGCTATACCGCCTCCTACCGCCGCAGCACTTCCACCGCTACTGCCTCCGGGAACACAGTTTTGATTGTGAGGATTTGCGGTCTTTCCGTAAAATGAAGTCTCGGTAGAACTTCCCATGGCAAACTCATCCATATTTGTTCTACCAAAAGGCGACAACCCTGCGCTTTTTAGATTTTCTATCACGCCCGCATCGTAAGGAGCTATATAGCCTTGAAGTATATTTGAAGCGCAAGTTACGCTCCAGCCTTTTACTTGGATATTATCCTTTATGGCTACGGGTACGCCCTCTCCGCTTATGCACAACTCGCTATTTGTTAACTGCTCCACATAAGCTCCGAGCTCTTTTTTGGCCGCTATCGCATTTTTCAAATCTTTTCTAAAATCCGCCAACTCCTCTTTCGGAAGCGCCATAGCCTCTTTTAAAGTTATCACCTCTTTACTCCTTTTCTTACCAGATAAATTCCAACACCTATCATCACAAATATAACTCCGATAGTTTCGAAGATAAAGCTAAGCTTTACAGGCTCGCTAAGCATCTTTACTGCAACTCCTTATCTCCTCTTCGCCTCTACATCTGCTACAAAGCTCGCCCTCTACTTTAGCTCTATACTTCCAACATCTAGGACATTTATGCCTTTTTGCGAAGTATATCTTAAACTCGTCATCTGCGACTTTGAAACTCTTGATAGGATCGTCGGCTATCTCGCAAATGATATTGCTAACGGTAAACCAATCCTCTGCGTCGGCTCCGCTTAGTTTTTCTAACTCTTTGGAGTCGCTATATATCACAAGTTCGAGTGTGGATTTGATCTTTTTCTCTTTTTTAAGCTCATCAACTATCTCAAAAAACTTCTCTCTAGCCTCTATCATATACTCATCATCAAAAGGTTTTTCAACGCTTTGCAACTCTTGATACTCTATATCAAAAATATCTTCGCTATTACCCTTTATCACGCTTGGAGCGTGCTCGATAATCTCATCTGCAGTATATGTCAAAACAGGGGCTATCAAAGCGAGCATACTCTTTGCGATATTTGCCATCGCACTTTGAGAAGCCCTTCTTGTTTTTGACTCCTTAGGATCACAATATAGTCTATCTTTTGAAATATCAAGATATATACCGCTTAAGTGGTTTATGATAAAGTGGCTAAGAGTTGATAGACCTTTTGAAAAGTCATACTCGTCAAACGCCTCTTTGCACTCTTTGAAAACTTCATTTGCTTTCCAAAGTATCCACTTATCTATCGCAGAGTAATCCTCAACACCCACACAACTCTCAAGATCGTTTACATTGGCAAGTAAAAATCTAAATGTATTTCTTATCTTTCTATACTGCTCGCTGACTTGTTTTAGTATCGTATCGCTTATCTTTAGATCACCGCTATAATCACTCATACCTACCCAAAGTCTAAGTATCTCTACGCCGTACTTTTTAGCCACATCGCTCGGAGCTACGACATTTCCTTTGGATTTACTCATCTTTTCACCCTTCTCATCGACGGTAAATCCGTGAGTTAGGATCTTTTTGTATGGAGCGTGAGAGTTTATGGCCGTACTTACCAGGATGGAGCTTTGAAACCAGCCTCTATGTTGGTCGCTTCCTTCAAGGTACATATCGGCAGGATAATCTCCCGCATCATAATCGTCACTCAATAAAACCGCTCTCCAAGTAGAGCCGCTATCAAACCAAACATCAAGTATATCCATAACTTTCGTCAAATTTTTAGGATCATACTTTGAATTTTCGGGCAAAAGCTCTTCAATACTTAGATCCCACCAAGCATCCGCCCCTTTTTTCTCGAAAATATCCGCTATGTTATCCAAAACTTCGCTGTCAAATATCGGCTCACCCGTTGTTTTATCTCTAAAAAAGGCGATAGGAACACCCCAGTCTCTCTGTCTGCTTATACACCAATCGGGTCTATTTCCCACCATGCTAGAGAGTCTTTTCTCCCCGCTTTTGGGGTAAAATCTCACCTGTTTTATCTCATTTAGGGCATTTTGCCTTAAACTTTTTCCCTCTATCTCCTTATCCATTGCTATAAACCACTGCTTTGTAGCCCTATAGATAACCGGCTTGTGAGTTCTCCAGCAGTATGGATATGAGTGGGTAAATCTTGAGGATTTGATAAGAGATTCTCCTAAAAGTTCTAGTATCTTTTCATTTGCTTTAAAAACATGCATTCCCACAAACTCTTCGGGGTTAGGTAAAAGCTTCTCTCTTACTATCGTCTCGTCATAAAGCCCGTCCTCATCAACCGGCATGATAACATCGATATCGTATCTCAAAGCGACTCTATAGTCATCCTCACCATGCCCGGGAGCGGTATGCACGCATCCGCTACCGCCGCTCATCTCGACATGCTCTCCTAATATCACTTTGGAATTTCTGCCGTTTAGAGGATTGATGGCTTGTAGATTTTCAAGCTCTTTGGATGTAAAAGTCTTTTTTATATCTCCTTTGACGACTTCGCTCTCTTTTAACTCTTCAAATAGCTTCTTAGCCACTATGAAACCGTCGCTACTTAAAACATACTCCTCTTCGGGATTTAGAGCTATAGCTTGGTTAGCAGGAAGCGTCCAAGGTGTCGTAGTCCATATGATGATACTTGCTTCACCCTCTATACCAAGGCTCTTTTTAGCTTCGTCACTAAGCTTAAAAGCTACAAAGATAGAGTAATCCTCTTTATCTTGATACTCCACTTCGGCTTCGGCTAAAGCCGTTTTTGCCGCCCAAGACCAAAATATAGGCTTGCTTCTCTCTATCAAAAGTCCTTTTTTTGCAATATCGCAAAGATTTCTGTATATATCGGCTTCAAATCTAAACTTCATCGTCAAGTAGGGGTTATCCCAATCGCCTATAACTCCGAGAGCCTTAAACTCCTCTTCTTGGATCTTATAAAATTTCGTAGCGTGCTCACGACACAACTCTCTTATCTTACTTTTTGGAAGCGTATCTTTCTTGGCTTTTCCTATCTTTTTTTCCACCTGCTGCTCTATAGGAAGTCCATGACAATCCCAACCCGGCACATATCTAACACTCTCACCGAAAAAATAGTGTTTTTTAACGATGATGTCTTTTAGTATCTTATTTAGAGCGTGTCCTATGTGGATATGTCCGTTGGCATAGGGAGGTCCGTCGTGCAGATTGAAGGATTTGTCGGCATTTTGCCTATTTTTTATCATCTTTTGATAAACTTTTTTCTCTCCAAACCAAGCTTTGTATCTTTTGGGTTCGTTTTGGGGGAGATTGCCTCTCATGGCAAATGTAGTCTTGGGTAAAAGTAAAGTATCTTTATAGTCCATTATTGAAAGCTCCTACGGGTTACATATAAATTTCGCAATTATAGCCAAATAGGTATTAAAAATCGGTTAATGACAACTATGATATAATCA
>JAADDL010000130.1 GCA_013153915.1 Campylobacterota bacterium | reverse complement strand
TCATCTTTTAGATATATCTCTTTTTTACCCTTTTTATATCTATAAAGAGGCGGTTGGGCGATATATACATAACCCTCTTCGATAAGAGGTCTTAAATATCTAAATAAAAATGTCAAAAGCAAAGTTTGTATGTGACTACCGTCCACATCGGCATCGGTCATGATGATGATCTTATGGTATCTAAGTTTTTCAGCGTTAAAATCCTCTCCTATACCGCATCCAAGAGCCGTTATCATATTTTTTATCTCATCCGATTTTAGTATCTTATCTATCCTACTCTTTTCAACATTTAGTATCTTTCCTTTTAGAGGAAGTATCGCTTGAAATACCCTATCTCTTCCCTGCTTGGCACTACCTCCCGCACTATCTCCCTCCACAAGGTATAGTTCGCTGATACTTGCATCCTTACTCTGACAATCCGCCAATTTTCCGGGAAGCGTACCTACACTCATAGAGTCTTTTCTTCTTGTCAAGTCTCTTGCTTTTTTGGCTGCCTCTCTACCTCTTGCGGCGGAGAGAGCTTTATTCATTATGATTTTAGCCTCTATTGGATTTTCTTCAAAATACTTTACAAGCATCTCATATGTTGTCTTTTGAACGAGAGGTTTTACATAAGAGCTTCCTAATTTTCCTTTTGTTTGACCCTCAAACTGAGGCTCGGGAACTTTTACGCTCACTATCGCTATAAGTCCTTCTCTTACATCCTCACCGCTTATTTTTACATCTTTTTCTCTTTGAGCGGCGTTATTATTTTTATAGTTGGTTATAGCCCTTGTAAGTCCTGCTCTAAAACCGCTCTCATGAGTTCCGCCTTCGATAGTTTTTATATTGTTGACAAACGAATATAGTATCTCGCTATATCCGCTATTGTACATCAAAGCGATATCTATCTCTATATCTTCTACTTTATTATCAAAGTGAAAAACTTTCGTTATAGGTTCTTTTTTATTTAAATCTTGGACAAATTGGCTTATACCGCCTTCAAAATGAAATAACTCTTTTTTATCCTCTTTTTCATCTATTAGAGTTATTTTTATGTTTGGATTTAGATACGCAAGCTCTTTTAATCTTTTTGAGAGTATATCAAAGCTAAATTCAACGGTTTCAAATATCTCGGGATCCGGCCAAAACTCTATGGTCGTACCTTTTTTTCTAGTCTTTCCTATTACTTCAAGGTCATTTACGGGTACACCTCTTTCAAACTCTTGAGTATATATTTGACCGTTTTTAAATATAGTCATCTTCAACTTTGAAGAAAGAGCGTTTACCACAGACACACCGACACCGTGTAGTCCGCCGCTTACTTTGTAAGTATCTTTATCAAATTTACCTCCCGCATGAAGAACGGTCAAAACGACAGTAGCCGCCGGTATCTTTTCGGTAGGATGAAGATCAACAGGTATTCCTCTACCGTTATCGCTTATTTTAGCGCTTCCATCTTTTGTAAGAACTACTTCTATACTATCACAGTATCCCGCCATCGCTTCGTCTATGGAGTTATCCACGACTTCATAAACAAGATGGTGAAGTCCGTTTATATTGGTATCTCCTATATACATTCCCGGTCTTTTTCTGACCGCTTCAAGACCCTTTAGTACTTTAATATTCGATGCGTTGTATTTTTTTTCCATTTCTTCTCCGTTTCTTTTTATACCATTATAGGCATTATAATCGTTATAAAGTTTTCACTCTCAAGCGTAAAAGGTAGATTTGAGTCATTGTATCCAAAAGAGAAACTACTCTTTTCGATATTGGTTAAAAAGTCAATAATATGCTTTGAATTGACGGCAAGCGAAATATCCTCTTCCAAGCCGGTATTTGTCTCTATCTCCGTTTTTGCTTCTATGTTGCTTTCGTTTAAACTTTCAAATACGATTATCTCAGGTTTAAAAGTTATCTTTATCTCTTGCGATACTACCCATATCTGTTTTATAGCTTCGATAAATTTATCTCTGCTTAAAAGCAATTTTTTATCCATATCCTTTGGTATTATTCTTTCATAATCTGGATATTTTCCGTTTATCAATTTTGTAAAAAAGGTAAAGTTCGGCGATTTTGCTATAAGTGTATTTTCGTCATAATATATGGCTATCTCGTCAAAAAATATTTTTTGAATTTCCGTAATCGCTTTTTTAGGAATTATTAAAGAGATATTTTTTTCACTACTATTTTCTATCTTTACAAGAGCCAATCTTTTCGTATCGGTTGCAACTATGTTTATATACTCTTCTTTGATATCTATCAAAGCCCCGTTTAATTCAAATTTTGGATTATTGGTATCTATTGCCGGAGCTATCTTTTTGATAGACCTTACTAATTGGGAGCTATTTATATCAAATCTCGGTTTATTGTCTATCTTTGGAAATTCTGGAAATTCGGAAGGATTGAACATAGGAAGTTTAAATTTTGAATTTTTTTGTTTAATATAAAGATAATCATTGATGGTTTCAAGTGTTACATCATCGTCTTTTAATATTTTTACTATATCAAAAAGTTTTTTTCCGTTTGCCGTAGCATTTCCCATTTCGATAACTTTTAAATTTTTACTGTTTATCTCTATACCTATTTCAAGATCGGTACTTTTGATGTTTAATTCATCTTCGAGAGCTGTTATGAGTATATGTGATGATATTTTACTTAAATCTTTTTTTTCAAGATAGGGTAAAGTATTTATCAGCATACTTTCTAAAACGCTTTTGTTGATAAGGATTTTCATTTTAGCTCCTTTATAATTATAAATAAAATAGTAATAGTAGTATATTACCTTGAAAATGTGAAAAGTAAAGTTAAACCTCTATTTTTTCATATTTTCAAAACAAAAAATACTTCTTTAAATATTCACATTTTTTCACTTACTCAGTATCATATTTTTAAGTTCATCCACTCTTATCTTAAAATTTTCGTCGTTTTTTATGATTTCATTTATCTTTTTCATGTTGTGTGAAACCGCCGTATGATCTTTCATACCGAAAAAACTTGCAAGTGCGGGCATAGAGTTTGGTGTAAGAGTCCTAGCTAAATATATCCCTATCCTTCTTGCTTCAACTATATTTTTACTTCTTCTTTTTGATTTGATTTCGCTTGGTTTTACATTTAACTCTTTTGATATGACATTTATGATGTCTTCAAGGGTAATATTGGCGTTTCTCTCTTTTATTTGGTCTTTTATAACATTTTTTGCAAATTCCAAAGTTATCTTTTGTCCCATAAGCGAAGCGTAAGCGTTTAGGTTGATAATAGCGCTTTCTATCTCTCTTATGTTGTCGCCCATATTTGTAGCTATATAGTTTATGATGTCATTATTTAAGTATATACCGTCTATCTCACATTTCTTTTTTATTATAGCTATTTTGGTTTCAAGTTCGGGTAGAGTAATGTCAGCTTTTATACCCCACTCAAATCTACTCTTTAGTCTCTCTTCAAGTCCCGCTATCATCTTTGGGGGTTTATCGGAAGTTAATACTATCTGTTTTCCGTTATTGTGAAGTTCGTTAAATGTGTGAAAAAACTCCTCTTGAGTCTGTATCTTGTTGCTTAAAAATTGAACATCGTCTATAAGCAAGATATCGCAACTTCTATATTTTTCTCTAAATCTATCCATCGATTGGTTTCTAAGGTTGTATGTAAAGTCGTTCATAAACTGTTCGATAGTGGCATAGATGATAACTTTCCCTTTTTCGCTAGCGCTATTTCCTATAGCATGGATAAGGTGAGTCTTTCCAAGACCGGTGGGTCCGTATATAAAGACGGGATTGTAAACGACTCCCGGTTTTTCCGAAACCGATTTTGCTATCGTGTAGGCAAATTGGTTTGAACTTCCTACGACAAAACTGCTAAATGTGAAAGACGGGTTGAGTATCGTTTTTTTCACACTTTTTTTATTTTCGATCTTATTTTCTTTTCTTTTGGTAGTGTTTTGCTTACTTTTTACGATGATGTCTATTTGAGGTTTTTTCCCCGTTTTTATCTCATAAAGATGGGCAATCTTTTCGGAATATTTTGATTTTATCCAGTTGGCTACCAAGATATTAGGCACTTCAAATACGATAAGATCGGACTTTGATAGTTTTTCATTGAATGATAGTTGTTTTATATATCTATTATATTCTTGTAAAGATATCTCTTTTTTTAAGAGTTCTATAATATTATCAACTAACAAAGTTTTTCCTAATCTTTTTTTTATTCACATATTGAAAACTATGTGAAAATATATATTATTTTAGCTAAAATACCTTAAATAATCGGTTAAAAGATTTTAAAAAAGAGAAAAACTAATAATTCACAATGTGAAAAGAGTGTGAAAAGTGAGAAAATTATGAATATATTAGGAATAGACCCGGGAAGTAGAAATTGTGGATACGCTATCGTTAAAAAAGAAGGTTCTAAGTTATATTTGGTGGAAGCGGGACTTATAAAGATAAAAGAAAAAGAGTTGCAACATCAGATAATGGAGTTGGTCGAAGGTTTTGATATGGTATTTAAAAATAGTCAAATAGACCAAGTGGCGATAGAGGATATATTTTACGCTCACAATCCAAAAACAGTCTTAAAGTTAGCCCAATTTAGGGGAGCTTTGTCTTTAAAGATACTGCTTGAGTATGGAAATTTTTACGAGTATACCCCTTTACAGGTAAAAAAGGCGCTAACCGGCAAAGCAAAAGCCCAAAAAGAGCAAGTGGCTTTCATGGTAAAAAGGATACTCGGTATAAAACAAGAGATCAAACCATTAGACATAACCGACGCCATAGCAGTAGCCATAACCCACTCTCAAAGGGTTAAAGCATAATATTAACTTAGTCTATTTTTACTTCAATTTGAATATAACTACATTTATTTTTTTTATTTTTTTGTTCGTAGATACTATATATTCTAAAATTTAACTTGTTATCTGTGATTTTTATATGTGAGATAGGATGCCAATTATTACCGCCAATGGTTATATTTTTAAGTAGTTTTATGTGTACCTCTTGTAAAAAATTGCCATAATGGTCGAATTTATATAATAATACTCTAAAAGGTTTGGAAAAAATTCTAAATACAAGAAAATATTTTGAAGTTTTATAATCAGTAGTATAACAGTACCGACAAAAATTCTTCGAATGTGATATGGTAGTATATGTGATGTTATTGTCATTGAAGATAAATCTATTTGGTTTAGGACTTAATTTGACAGAATAATTTCTTTTTTCGTTATTCCAGGTACTGAAAGGATAGTATCTATAGTCATCACTTTTATTTGTAGTACATAGTTGTAAATTACTACTATAAATCAGTGTTGCTATAGCATTTGTCGTAGATTGAGTCCAATTTCTATCTTTTTTAACTTTATTTATACTTTTGTCTAAAAATTTTAAGATAGTCTCTTTATTATCTACTTTAGCGATATTTGAGTAATACATTATAGCATTCCAAATATTG
>JAADDL010000031.1 GCA_013153915.1 Campylobacterota bacterium | reverse complement strand
TCTGGCGTGTCTACCAGTTTCACCACCCAGGCACTTGTTAAATTGAGATGAAATTGTATGATTTTATTGCTTAGAAACTTGTTAAAACAAGTTTCTAAGCAAATTTAGAAGTTATTTTTTAGCTACGGCTTCTTTAAGTTTTTTGCCGACTTTGAATTTAACGGCGGTTGTAGCCGGAACTTCTACGACTTTGTCGGTACCGGGAACCCTTGCGGTTCTAGCGGCTCTTTTAGAAGTAGAGAATGTACCGAAACCTATAAAGCTTACGCTTTTTCCTTCCGTTAACGCTTCGGTAATAGTTTCCAATATAGCGTCAAGCGCCGTATTGGCGTCCTTTTTCGATAACCCCGCCTTTTCGGCAACAATTTGAATAAATTCAGCTTTTTTCATTCGCAATCCTTTAAAAAATTATATTTTGGTAGATTGTACAGTTTTTTTTCAAAAAAGACAATAAGATTTTTAAAAAAATTAAAAAAAAATCACGAAAAGTCGATATTTTTGTATAAAAGTAGCTTAGAATATAGCATTTTAGCCTCTCTCTAACGGGAATTAAAATTGCTTATGTAGTGATAGTAAACAGACATTAAAGGGATAAGATGAGAATAACCAATCAGCTATTGTATAGCAATTTTGAAAAAGATTATCGAAAAAGTAGCAGCGAGCTTAATAAGATAAATACGCAACTATCTTCAGGAAAGATTATACAAAATAGCTTTGACGATAGCTCTGTTTATATAGATGATATCAGACTTGAGTATGAAAAAACGACTTTGGAGCAAGTTAAGCAAAGTACGCAACGAGCTCAAGAGTTTGCCAATAACTCCGATAGCGCTCTGAGCGAATTTACCGACGGTTTAATGCAGTTTAAAACCAAATTGATACAAGCCGCCAACGGAGCCAACAGTCCAACTAGTTTAGACGCTATCGCTAATGATTTGGAAGCGATAAAGCAAAATCTTATGGATTTGGCAAACACATCGATAAACGGTCAGTTTATTTTTAGCGGAACGGCGTTTTCGACTAAACCCATAGATTCCAAAGGAGATTATCACGGTAACGATAAAACCGTAAAGGCTATTACGGGAGCGGATTCGTCATTACCTTATAATATTGACGGGAAATCTTTATTTTTGGGTTCGGATAATGATTATAAAAAAATGGTATCTACCAATATAAAGTTATATAGCGACGATGCTAAAACGATTTTGAAAAGTAGTGATACCGTAAAAGATATGATGCAATATAACGGTACGAATAAAACCGCCGATAACGATACCGCATATTTTTATATTCAAGGTAAAAACGGTAACGGAACGGCTTTTAAAAAAAAGATAGATATAAATACTTCCGATAACGTAGATACTCTTTTAAGAAAGATACAAGATAGTTTTTCTCCCGATGATAGCGTAGAGGTGGTTTTAAACGATTTCGGGCAGATAGAGATAACGGATAAAAAAAATGCCGAAAAATCTTTGGATTTTAGTATTGTCGGTGCTATAGACGGCAATGCGGGAGTTGACGATATCGACGATTTAAATAGCGACGTAAACATAGTCTCTTTCGTAGAAAGCGGGTATACCCCTTCGCCTGATGCGGCAAACGAAGCCGTTTCTTTTGATAGGAACTATTTTGCCGTAGACGGAGATACGCTTACTTCAAATGTTTCTCAGATAGATAAAACGACCAACGATTATGCTACGACAAAAACAAAACTCGTTGACGGATCGGGATTGGATTCACTTGACGGGGAGACTTTGTATTTGAGGTTTGACGATATTAACGGCAATACTCAAAACGACGTACAGATAGATTTTAGTTCAAGCGGTTCAACATTTTCCGTTAACGGTACGAGTTATAATATTTATGATTCCGAGGGAAACGTTACCAAAGCGGACGATATGACGTATCAACAGTTAAACGATGTAATATCTATGGTGGTTTCAAACAACCTTCCCGTAACAAACGACAAAGAAGGCTACGATAATGCGGTAGACGGCGCGAAAAGCATCGTTGATGTTAGTTTGGATTATAGAGGAAGAATGCAAATAAGAGATAAATTAAACGCCTCAACCGATATTAAATTTTCCATCTATGATAGCTCTAGCGACGATTTTAGTACGGATAAAGGGAACTCCTTATCGTTTATGTCAAATAACGCCGTAACTATAGATGAACCTAGTATTGACTTATTTAAAGATATAGATGAAATTATAAAATCCGTAAGAGAAGGTAAAGTCTCTATGGATACTGAAGTACCCGGTGATCCGAGAGATATGGGTATAGAAAACGCCATAAGAAGGATAGACCATATAAGCGACCATGTGGCAAAAAAGCACACTTTGATAGGCTCTTTGTCGAATGCCTTAAATACCTCGTATCAAAGAAGCGATCTCTTGTCTATACAGGTGCAAACTCTTCAATCTCAGGTAGCCGATGTCGATATCGCTGAAGCATTGGCAAAATATAATCAGATTAGTTTGACCTACCAGGCTATGCTTTCGACCGCGGCAAAGATAAATTCAATGTCTTTATTAAATTATATGTGATATAATTAAGCTATAATTTTTAAAGGATCGATTATAGCTAAGGAAATATTTTTTATATTTTTTGTCGGTGTAATGCTGTTTTTCGGGCTTTCTACAGCCTTATTGGATGCCGCTACGGTTGGAAAGATAGGACATATCATAGGTTTATATAACAGAGAATATTTTGGATACCTATCTTTTGTCTACCCTTTTTTGTTGATGATTCCCGCTTATTATTTTTACAGATACTCTTTTAATACAAACAGAAAAATAGAGATTGTTTTGTCTATCTTTTTACTCTTTTTTGTGCTACTTATGTTTCAAGGTGCTGTTGTTGACGGAAGATATAGCGGATATATCGGAAAAAGTATAGATGACGCCATATCGGATTTTATAGGCGAGGGCGGTTTATGGATATTTATAGTGATGAGCTTTTTGCTTTCTATGGTGATACTTTTAGATGCCTCTTTGGGGGAAGTTTTTAGGATATTTATAGTAGATAGATTTATAGAAAATAGACCAAAAGAAGAGCCAAAAAAGAGAGTAAAAAGAAAAAGACGAACAAAACCTAAGAAGAGTTCTATCGAGGCTGATGAAAATCAAAAAGATGAAGACGAGATATATAAAGAGGATATTGAAAATAAGGTTGAAGATGACGCCAAAGAGGAGGGCAAGGTTGAGATATTGAGTGAAGTTGAGGAAAATAAGAAACTGCTTCAGATGATAGAGACTCAAGAGGATAGACAAAAACCGACAAATTTCAAACTTCCTCCCACATCTTTTTTGACAAGTTCGAAAAAAAGAGGCAATGCCGTCAATGAAAATGAAATAGATAAAAAGATAAAGGATTTGTTGGCAAAATTATCCAAATTTAAGATAGAAGGAGATGTCGTAAGAACATACACGGGTCCGGTCGTAACCACTTTTGAATTTAAGCCCGCTCCTCATGTAAAGGTATCCAAGATATTAACCTTGCAAGATGATTTGGCTATGGCTTTAAAAGCGAAAACTATCCGTATCCAAGCTCCGATACCGGGGAAGGATGTGGTTGGTATCGAGATACCCAACAAACACATCGAAACCATCTATCTAAGAGATATCATCGAATCGGAACTTTTTCAAAAAGCTTCATCGCCTCTGACCTTGGCGCTTGGAAAAGATATCGTCGGCAATCCTTTTTTGACCGATTTGAAAAAGTTGCCGCATCTTTTGATAGCGGGTACCACCGGAAGCGGTAAAAGCGTGGGTATAAACGCCATGATACTCTCTCTTTTATATAAAAATTCTCCCGACAATCTAAAGCTTATATTGATAGATCCGAAAATGTTGGAGTTTTCCATATTTAACGATATTCCTCATCTGCTAACTCCCGTGATAACCGAACCGAAAAAAGCTATCATAGCTTTAGCGAATACCGTTGCGGAGATGGAGAAGAGATATAAGATAATGAGTAAAACAAAAACCAAAAATATAGAGGGTTATAACGAAAAGGCTAAAAAAGAGGGATTGGAGCCGTTTCCTTATATAGTTGTGGTTATCGATGAGTTAGCCGACCTTATGATGACAAGCGGTAAAGAGGTGGAGTTTTATATAGCTAGATTGGCTCAGATGGCAAGAGCAAGCGGTATCCATCTCATTGTCGCTACGCAAAGACCGTCCGTTGATGTCGTGACGGGGCTTATCAAAGCAAACCTTCCTTCAAGGATAAGCTTTAAGGTGGGTCAAAAGATAGATAGCAAGATTATACTTGACGCTATGGGAGCGGAGTCGCTTTTGGGAAGAGGGGATATGCTTTTTACGCCTCCCGGAGTTACCGGACTTATTAGGCTTCATGCGCCTTTTACGACTGAAGACGATATCGAAAAAGTGGTAGAGTTTTTAAAATCCCAAAGAGAAGCCGAGTATGATGAAAGCTTTTTGAGAGAGAGTGTCGGAGGTTCGTCGTCTTCGGATGAGGATAGAGGAGAAGAGGAGTTTGACGAACTCTATGAAGAGGCTAAAAATATCGTTTTGACGGATAGAAAATCTTCGATAAGTTATATACAAAGAAAACTTCAAATAGGATATAACAGAGCCGCAAGGATAGTGGAGCAACTTGAGACTATGGGGGTACTTTCTCCGCCCAATTCAAAAGGACAAAGAGAAATATTGTAACATTAATGTTATAAATATCCATTTTTTATCCCATTTTGATATAAAATCAGATTTATTTTGATAAAATGTTGCTATATAATTGACAAAGGAGAATTTATGAGCATAATAGAAGAGTACAAAGCTCACACTAAAGAGAGAGAGGCTCTCGGTGTTCCGCCGTTGCCGTTGACGGCAAAACAGACGGCTGAAGTAGTGGAGTTGTTGAAACTTGACGATATACCCGAAGCTGAGTATGTTTTAGATCTTTTTAAAAACCATGTAAGCCCGGGCGTTGATGATGCGGCGTATGTGAAAGCAGCTTTTTTAAATGCGATCATAGCGGGAGAAACGACTTCTAAAGTTATAGATAAAGTTGAAGCCGTTAAGATACTCGGCACAATGCTAGGTGGATACAATGTCGCTCCTGTGGTGGAGGCTTTAAAACATGAAGATAAAGAGGTAGCGAAAGAGGCTAGCAATCAACTTAAAAATACCCTTTTGGTTTATGACTCTTTTAATGATGTTAAAGAGCTTATGGATGAGGGAAATCCTTTTGCAAAAGAGGTGGTAGAGTCATGGGCGAATGCCGAATGGTTTAAAAACAGAAAGCCTCTACCCGAAGAGATAAAACTTACGGTATTTAAAGTCCCCGGAGAGACAAATACTGACGACCTTAGTCCGGCAAGCGAAGCTTTTACAAGAAGCGATATACCTCTACACGCCAACTCTATGCTAGTTTCAAAGATGGATGATCCTATCG
>JAADDL010000083.1 GCA_013153915.1 Campylobacterota bacterium | reverse complement strand
CTATCTAGAACTTCACCTGTTTTAGAATCTTTCAATTCATACTCTATGGACACCACTTTATTGTCATGATTTGACATAACTTCTCCTATAAAATAATTTAACCATGATTGTAACCAAATTATGTTTTATCGTAGCTTTATAAGCTGTCGCGATTTAGAATTTCTTAGCTTTTGAAGCTTCTTTGCTATTTGGATATTTAGAGATAAGAATATTTTTGAATTTCTCGGCATTCTTTTCATCACCAAGTTTTTTAAATGACATATAAGTATGAAATAGTAGAGTCGGAGTAAAAGAAGCCGTTTTACTATATAGAGAGATACTTTTTTTATAGTATTCTATAGCAGATGGATAATCTTTTTTTGCATAGCTTATCTCACCTAGATAAAAGTTGCTTGTAGCGGGTCTATACCTTTTTTTTATACTATTTTTAAAGTAATAGGCAGCTTTAGCATAATTTTTATTTCTAAAATATTTAACGGCAATATCAAAAGCGCTTTTGCCACTTGAAATTTTAGAACCACCTTTTATGCCCAATTTTAACTCTATAACAGACAATCTTCTATTTAACTCGTCTTTAGTAACGTATGTGGAATTGATAGAGTCTATAAGAGAGCTAAGTTCAGTTAAAACAGTTTTTATCTTTTGATAGTTCTCTTTTTGTGTCTCCATAGTAAGATTTAAATCTTCTTTTAGAGTGTTAACCTGCTCTGTTAAGTTTGCATCATCTTCTTTAAGTTTGCTGATATCTTGACTTATCTTGCCTATTTTACTATTTTGAGATTCAACGACACTTCTAATACCGTCAATCTTCTCTTGCATGCTAGCCAACTCAGACTTGACAAATCCAAGATTGACAGATAAAGTTTTAACCTTTTTTTTATTTTTTAAAATAACTTTTTCGCTACTGGTAAGTCCATAAGGGTTGGGAGAGTCCAAGTCGCCCGCTCCGAAAGCGGACGGCTCTTCTGCATAAGAAAATATTGCAAAAAGCAATACTATTAATATTTTTTGCATTTATTTATCGTAAGCTACGGTAAAAATTTAAATTCAACTCTTCTATTCTTAGCCCAGCAAGCTTTTGTGTGCTCTTCACATACAGGATTACTTTTTCCATAGCTGATAATCATTAATCTACCAGGGTTAACACCGAGTGCTGTTAAAGCTGTTTTTACACTTTTGGCTCTTTTTAGCCCTAGTGCATAGTTGTACTCATCGCTTCCCCACTCATCACAGTTACCTTCAAGCTTAACGGAAAAATCTTTGGCTTCATCGGAATTAATCAAAGAGGCATCTTCGTTAACAAGTGGCTTTTGATCTTCTCTAATATTATATTTATCAAAATCAAAATGGATGATTTTTACTTTTTGCTCTAATTGAGCTATTCTATAGCTAATATCGTTATCATTATTCTCGTCTACTGTTTGAGTCGTATTTGTATTTGTGGTTACCGGTTCACTCTTTTGAACCTGAGGTTGTTCTTTTTTAGTCATATCTACTTCCGGAGTCTTTTGACTACATCCGGTCAAGAGTAACAATGCCGCACTTACACTAATCAATAATATTTTTTTCACACTACATCCTTTTTGAAAATTTTTAGATATTTTACCATTTTTTTCTTAAAATTACCAATCAATAGACTGAATTTTTCCAACTTTTAATGGGAAAAGAAAACTTTTATTGCTATAAAGCCGTATAATGCCCAAAGCAGATTGCCATTTATAGTTTTTTATAAACAGTATCGTCTCTCCATGATTGGCAAATCTTGGAAAATAGTTTTTACCGGTTGCGGTTAATTGTCTTATATATTCTGTTTTTGTAGAGATAAGATATAGATTAAAACTATTTTTACCAAACTCGCTATCATCCTCTCTTCTTGAAAATACTATATAGTTATCGTAAGAGCTAAAAGAGGTGTTGTTTCTGCCTTGATATATCATCTGTTCTACCGGTGAGTTTATGTTTAAACCCTTTGCAAAAATATTAGGATATCCCAATCTATCCGATACAAAAGCAAATCTAGTTTCATTATCTATAAAGTGCCCACTAACATCTATGCCAGAATATTTTGTCAATCTCTCTTTTTTCTTTGTATTTAAATCATAAAGATAAACATCCGGTTGATCATCCGGTGCCATAGTTAAAAGCAATCTTCTGCCGTCTTTACTAACATCCGAACAAATCAACATCCCGTTGCAGGATATAATCTTATGTTTTTGTCCGCTAATCAAATCAACTTTATATAAAACCGGAATCCTACCACCAAAAGATGTATAATAAAATGAATTTCTGCTGTCATCCGCCCATTTAGGAAAGATATTTAATCCACCGCTTATCACTGTTTTTTGATAAGTCAATGTGTAATCCGACACTACAATATCACTATTCATTTTTCCGGTAGATTTTGCAAAAATCACAAGATTATCCATCCAGTCCACCGAAGAACCACCGACATATTTACTAACATCGGCAACCACCCTGTGGGCAAAAAACGGATATCTTTTCATATCGGATATTTCATAAGTCTTTTCCGTCAATAAACTACCGTTTTTAGCATCTATTAGTTTCACTCTACCGATAAGAGCATTATCTCTATCCTCAAGTTTATATCTCAAAACCAAATCCAAACCGTTACTATTTTGTATATTGGTATCAAAATCACCATCATAGGTACTTGTCGTATAGTTATCATCAACAATAAAATTGGTAGAAACCTTCAAATCTCCTATCAAAAGTTTAAATGTCTTTTTATCAATTTTTTGATTTGCAAAATCTGCACCCGTAGCATCCTGTACTACGATAGCGGGCAACTTATCTGCTTTCTTCACTATGTCTATGGTGGCATCATAAGACAACAAAGACACAACGGATAACAAAATCAAAAATAGAATTTTTTTCACCTATCTCTCCTTACTCATCTTTAAAATTAACTTTCAACTCTATAAAATCTCCACCTTCATAAGGAGGAAAATTTTCATCCTTTAAGCTGTCAAGAAAATTTTGCAATTTTGCATTGAATTCATTATTATATGAAAGTGAATCTATCTTATAGCTGAAATTTCCAAATTTATCTATTTTTACAGTTACGGTAGCTTGATTTCCCGCTATAGACCCGGGAGTATTTTGCCACTTTTCATCCAAAATATCACTAATCTTTCCGATATACTTATCATACTCTCCCGCTTTTTTATTGGAAGCTGATGAAATATTTTCCAAACTCAAACTTTTTATCAGCTTAGTTGCCGATTTTTTTTCACTGCTTGTACCGCTCTTTTTCTGCAAAAATCTACTGTTTTGATTATTTGGTATCTTTTTTGTAACATTTTTATCTTTTATCTTTTTCTTATACTTTTTAGGGTCAATACCACTAAACAACGATTTCAAAGAGTCATCTTTTACCGTTCTTTTCATAGATTTTTTAATCTTATTTTTCTTAGTAGGCTTTTTCTTTTTAGGTACTTCTTTTTTGACGCTTTTTTTTATCGACCTTTTTTTGACGCTTTTCTTCTTTATGATATCGCTCTTTTCCGCTATGGATACTACGATAAAATTATTTTTTTGACTTGTGTATCTCTTTGCCTTTTTTTCAAATTCACCCAAAAGAGTAAAAATAAAAAAAATAAGAGATAGATATATTGAGATAGAAAAGAGTCCCGAGAGATAAAAATAAAAACCCTTTTTTTCCATAAATTATCCCTCCGTTACGAGAGATACTTTGGAGAATCCTGCCTCTTTTACTGTTTTTAGTATATACATGACCGCTCCATACTGAAGGCCTTTATCGGCTCTAATATATACAACGGTATTTTTTGGAATGGACTTGGAAAATAAAATAAAGCTATCGGCAAATGCATTATATTGATATTGATTTTTTTTAATAAAAATCTTTTTATCTTTTGTAATTCGTATCTCCAAATCCGGTATTTTTCCAAGAGATTTTGATTTAGAACCTTGAGGTAATTTTATATTTTCTTCATATATTATTGCTGGTGTAGTTACCATTAAAATAGCGAGTAAGACCAACATAATATCAACCAACGGAGTGATATTTAAATCTGGCTTTTCATCCCAATCTATATTCATTTTTAATTATCTGTAGATTTTTCAAGAGTACTCAACAACAAAGATTTTTCTCTATCAATAACACTCAAATACTCATACGCTTTTCTTTTAAGAATAATATAACCACTATATGCCGGTACAGCCACTAAAATACCTCCTGCCGTAGCTACCAAAGCTTCACTAATAGCAGGGGCAATAATATTCAATGAAGCTGTTGTCACGCCACTAAGTTTTGAAAAAGTTTCAAGTATGCCGACAACCGTGCCAAATAAACCAATAAAAGGGGAGGTTGAAGATATTATCGAAAGAGCAGACAGATATGATGTGGATTGTTTTTCTGCAATATTCACGCAAATATCGAAAATCGAAGAAGATCCTCTGTATTGGGAGGTACATTTTCTAAGTATAGAATCAGCTCTAACAGTAGCTGAACCCATCAACATAGCCTCAAGAGAATCTTCCTCTTTTTTAATAAGTGAATTTAGATATAAGTATCTATAAATAATTATCCAAAAAGTTAATATAAAATAAAATGACAACCAAACTAGCACAGCAATAGTTACAATACTGCTTCTTGACAGATAGTTTAAAAAAAGATCAATCGCACCCATCTATCACAATTTACTTTTAGCTACTTGTTCAACTTTTGCGACAACACTTGCGATAGGAACCGAATCGCTACTAATGCTTTCAAGCAACTCTTTTGCCTTTTTAATAGATTGCTCTATTTCACTTTCACTGTCACCGCCAACATATACGGCGCCATCGGCTAAAACGGTCACTTTTGTCTCTCCGACTTCGGCATAGCCCCAATTGATGGCTACAATCTCATGTTTTCCATCAACTTTTTCTATATCAATCACACCGGCTTTTAAAAGAGTTAACAAAGAAGCATGACCGGGAAGAACTCCAAACTCTCCTTCACTTCCGGGCATCGTAATACTTTTTACATCCCCTTTAAATACCGGACCTATCGGACTTACTATCTCAAGTTTAATCGTATTCATAAATCGTCCTTATCATTAAAAACAGTTAGAAACTTCTAACTGTTTTTCATTTTTTCAGCTTTTTCTACAGCTTCTTGGATGTTACCTACCATATAAAAAGCATTTTCAGGAAGATGGTCATACTTTCCTTCTAAGATACCTTTAAAGCCCTCTATAGTCTCTTCTAGGGTTACATATTTTCCTGGACTTCCGGTAAATACCTCAGCAACAAAGAATGGCTGAGAAAGGAATTTTTCAATCTTTCTAGCTCTCTCAACGACTTGCTTATCCTCTTCACTAAGCTCATCCATACCAAGTATCGCTATAATATCTTGCAAATCTTTATACTTTTGAAGAACAGCTTGTACGCCTCTGGCCACTTTATAGTGCTCTTCGCCGACGATACCCGGATCCAAAAGTCTTGATGTACTATCTAACGGATCAACCGCAGGATAGATACCTTTTT
>JAADDL010000003.1 GCA_013153915.1 Campylobacterota bacterium | reverse complement strand
AGCATCTCATCGCCGATAATACTGCCCCTTACTGGGGTTGGGAATGTAGGTCGCTGCCGGGATGAGTTAATAATCCCTCTTTTTTATCATCCTCAAAGTATCACTTCTTGAAATATACTCAATAAATATAAAATGATGAATATATATTCAGCTGTTAAAGATTATGGTAGTAAAATTATTATATAATATTACAATATTTTATAATCGGAGTTTTTATGCTTATCGAGGTTTCAAGAAGAAGATTTTTAAAAGGTGCGGTAGCTTTATCGATATATGGGGCTACAAACTCCTTTGGAGATGATAAAAAAGACTTTAAATTACCTCCCTTTACTACAAAAACTTCAACTAAACAAGAGAAAAATATCCCCTATCTTTGCAATATGTGCAGAAATAAATGTGCCGGTTTTGCAAGGGTGAATGAAGAGGGTATAGTAACCAAACTAGATCCAAACCCATACTTCCCAAAAAGCAGAAATATGCTTTGTCCAAAAGGAAATAGCGGCATACAAGCCCTTTATGATCCAGATAGATTGAAATATCCCCTCATTAGAGTAGGTAAAAGAGGTGAAGGCAAATACAAAAGAGTTACATGGGATGAAGCGAATGAGTATATAAAAGATAAGTTGGTTGAAATTTTAGAAAAAGAGAAAGATAACCGCTCTACCGTCGCCTTTTGTAACGGAGAGGGTTTTGAAAAAGATGAAATGATAAGATTTTTCGGTGGAAAGATAGGGAGTGCCAATTTTATCGATGAAGGCTCTATCTGTTTAAATACGAGACTTGGCGCTTATATACTTACAGTCGGAACGGTGGGTGAGCCTGATGTGGAGGGGAGTGATTATGTTATATTTGCAGGAGCCAATAGACTTGAAAGTTTAATAACCCCCGAAAGCGTTGAGTTAGCAAGAAAAAGAAATGGAAAAGTTGTCGTACTTGACCCGAGATATACTGTTAGTGCTTCAAAAGCGGATGTGTGGCTACCTATAAAACCGGGTACGGACTTGGCTTTTGTTTTATCTATGATATATGTCGGTCTAAAAGAGGATTTATACAAAAAAGATATAGTAAAAAAACATTTTAAAGATTTTGACGAATTTAAAGAGCTGATACTAAAAGAGAGATATACTCCTTGTTGGGCGGAGAGTAAATGCTATATAGAAGCGGACAAGATAGAATCCATAGCAAGAGAGTTTTTTAAAGCAAAAAATCCGCTATTTTATCCCGGAAGAAGAAGCGTGGGTAGTAGGAATGATTTTCAATTTAGAAGAGCCATGGCTTTACTAAATGCACTTGCCGGAAGTCTTGATAGAGAAGGCGGCATCATATACGGCAAGTCCTTAAAGGCTCCGAATATCGAGGTCAATGAGCCTTTTTACGCGAATGCCGAGGGGAGATTTGACTTAAAAGGCATAGCTTACGGCTCTAATAAAGCCGGAAGTTGGCTCAATTTTAGAGAGCAAGTTTTAAACGATACGGCTCCTTATAGAGTTCGAGCCATGTTTGTTAGAAAGCACAACATAATGCAAGGCATCCCGAATATCAAAAAGACTAAACGGATGCTTGAAAAGATGGATCTTGTGGTGGTGATAGACACTATGCCTAGCGATACGGCTATGATGGCGGATGTGATACTGCCGGAGTGTACATACCTTGAAAGAGAGGATTTGGTAGTAGCTTTCAATAAGCTAGAACCCTCTTTGGCACTTAGAAACCAAACGATAAAGCCTCTTTACGAGAGCAAGTCTCTTCATGATATATTAAAAGATTTAGGCAACAAACTCTCAAAACCGCTTTTTGAAGTTAGTAAAAAGTATGATGAAGATTTGCAAGATAGTATCAAAGAGCTTGGAGAGGAGAAAGCTTTTAAAGAGGGCGGATATGAGCTTTCCGAGTGGTATGAAAAGAGCGTTTCTCAAAGAAATAGGGAGTTTATAGTGAAAACATACGGCAAAGAGGCGTATGAGAGTTTGAAAAAAAGAGGTGTTTGGTATCCAAATATCGACAAATATCATAAAGAGACGGAAAATAACTACTACGAATACTACCCGAAAGATAAAAGATACTACAGCACCAAAAGCGACTACAAAGTAAACTGCAAACTTCCAAAGATGAAAAAGTACGGCCTGGATGAGTTTCCTAGGTGGAGAGACGAGTATGACTATGTGGTGCCTAAGGGTAAGTTTAGGATGATAACGGGTAGAACCGTTTATAACACCCAAAGCGCTACGGCAAATAATGAAATGTTAAGAGATATTTACAAAACAAACCATCTATGGATCAATGAAAAGACGGCAAAAAAGCTGGGTATAAAACTTGGAGATGAAGTAGAGGTAAAAAGCAGCATAGGAAAAGTCCGTATAAAAGCTTATCCGACAAATAAGATAGCACCGGAGATGCTCTTTTTTGCTCACGGTTTCGGTGTGAGTTCTAAAGAGATGAATTATGCGTATAGAAATGGAGCTAGTGATAACGAAATCATTGAGGATAAGATGGAGAGAAGTTACGGGGATGCTATCATGAATGAAACAAATGTAGAGATAAGGAAGATATGATGGCTCAATATGCGATGGCTTTTGATTATGAGCTTTGTATAGATTGTAAAGCTTGCGAAGTGGCTTGTAAAGAGGAGAACGGCATCATCAAGGGTGCCGATAAGCATAGACTTTGGATAGAGGTGAAAGAGCCTTTGAGCGATTATTTTTCTCTTACTAGCGATAGAGAGATGTTTACCCAAAGACAGTGTCAGCAGTGTACCAACGCTTTTTGTGAAGAGGTGTGTCCGGTAGAGGCGATATATCATGATAAGCATGGGATAGTTTTAACCGACCCGAATGAGTGTATATTGTGTAAAAAGTGTATAGAGGCTTGCCCGTATAATGCAAGGTATGTTGACGATAAAAGAGAGTTTGCCGATAAGTGTATATTTTGCGTGGATACTAGGCTCGCTAGAGGGGAGACGACGACGGCTTGTCAGATAACTTGTCCCGCCAAGCTTAGATATTTTGGAGACATAGAGGATCCAAATAGCGAGATAAGTAAAGTTTTAAAAGCAAGAGAGTACTTTAGTTTTCCAACGGGAGACAACGGGGTTCATCTCTTTTATCTAAAACCTAAAAAGGAAAAAAGTTGAGAGATATAGAGTGCGTAGATGATAAAGAGTTGGAGCTACTTATGGGTGCGGGAACAAAGGTGATAGACATAAGAACTCCTGCAGAGTGGCAAGAGAGAGGCATCATAAAGGGGAGCATAAAGCTTATGTTTTTCGATGCGGATGGCAGTTATGATTTTGAAAAGTGGATAGAAGAGTTGCAAAAATATGTAAAGAGTAAAGACGATACATTTGTCTTGGTTTGCGCTCACGCAAATAGAACCAAAGTGGTAGGAAACTTTTTAAGAGATAAGCTCGGATATAAAAATGTCGTAGAACTTTGTGGCGGCATAGAGTATGGATGGATACTAAAAGGGAGAGAGACCGTTGAAGCATAAGATTTTACTCATCTTGGCAAAAATGTGGCTAGTTTTTGCTCTTGCCATCATATTTTTGGGTTATTTTCAAGCATACAATGACGGCGGATGGAGCGAAGTGGCCAATAAGCTTTCTAGTATCAATATGGGAAAAATTATAGGTTTTCTTATCACACTCTCACCCGGTTTTGTGCTTCTTTGGTGGGCTAAAGAGCATCAGAACTAAAAAGGATACTACTGAAGCGAGAATAAGTCTAAAACTTATCAAAACCCAAAGATTTGCACCAAATATCACAAATAAAAGAGTATCTTCTATAACGGAGTGGCATATCATTAAAAATGTTGCTATAAAAAGTATCTCTTTTCTACTCAAATCACCGCTTTTTGCCTCTTTTATCAAAACTCCCGCTCCGTAAGTGATGCCTAGTATCAATCCCGCAAGGATAGAGAAAGATGCGCTTACCTTTTGACTGTAAGATTTGATAAGGCTTGTGCTTTTGAGCCAATCCATCAAAATAATAATAAAACTTACAAGTAAAATAATCTTAAAAGATAGCTCCAAAGAGCCGATGAAAGAGTGGGTAAGCATTTGCCAAAAATCTTCATATCTTATCTGCTTTATAGTGTTTTTTAGACTTTCGGACACAAACCAATCTTTTGGTAAATATTTGATAGGAAAAACCGCTACAAACCCCATGGAGAATCGCAATGCAAAAGAGTATATGTAGGAGATGCCGAGCTTTTTTATGATAGCGCTCTCTACTATCAATGAGTGGCAAACTCCAAGGAATAGTCCCATGATCGTCCATTCGTAAGGGCTAAGCCCCAAAGGGGCGGCAAGAGCTATGGCGGCATAGATATTGATAAACACACCCGCGGCTAAAGATAGTGCCGTTTGAGCGGGTAGTCCGATGAGTGAAGCTATGGGTTCGAAAAGAAAAGAGATCTTGTCAAGCCAGCCTAGATAGAGCAAAATATCGGATAAAATATATAAAGGCACTATAAGTTTGAGTATTAAAACGGAGCTATTCAAAGCGGATTTAACACTCTTTTTTATACTAAAATTCATCTTCTACTAACTTTTTTATATTTTTTATATCGGCTTTTATGGTGTTTGAAAATTGGGTTTTATTGAAAGTGAATTGTCTTTTTGCGAGTTGTGCCGTAGCTATGGTTATCCTCTCTTCAAGCTCGCCTAAGTCTATCTTGCCGTCAAGATACTCCAAAGACTCCTTTATCCCTATGGCTTTTAGTGGCTTTGGTTTTCTGGTGTACTTTTTTTCAAGATAGAATACTTCATCTACGATACCCTCTTTTATCATCTTTTTTGTTCTTAAGGCTATCTTTTTTCTAAGCTCTTCTCTATCGACGCTTATCTCAAATATCTTTAAATCTTTTACAAGAGGCTCTTTGCCGTGCTCTTGAAAATACAAGGTTGCCGGCTTTGACGAACTTAGGTATATCTCATACCATTTGCCGATACGATAGCTATCGGAGCTACTTATCTTTTTTGCATACTCTTTGTCGTTTTTTTCTATAAAGTCGTATGCTTTTTGTTTATCTTTTAGTATCTCTTTAACCTTCTCTTTTATAGTATCGTCTATTTGCGGAAATTTACTAAGTCCTTCGCATAGGGATTTTAGATAAAAGCTCGTACCTCCGACTATGATGAGGTTTTTGTCGTTTTGGTTTGCAAAAAGTTTTGCCTTTTTGTATAGATCAAAAAATAGGGCGCTACTAAAGTGTTCATCGGGATATATCTCATCTATGCCGAAATGGATAATCTCTCCTCTTTCTTCTTTGGTCGGTTTTGCAGAGGCGATGTCTATCTCCTTGTAGAGGCTAAGGCTATCCAAAGAGAGTATAACGGCGTTGTGTTTGGATGCTATATCCAAAGATAGTGCCGTTTTTCCCGATGCCGTTGCTCCAAGTATCGCCAACTCTTTCATTTTTACGCCTATTTTTTGCCGTATTATAACAAATTTATCAAAGTTAGTGTATGATAAATAAGAAATTTTAATTTGCCGTTTATCAGCAAGAGTAGTAAATCATACGGGAGAGTTTATTGAAAAAGATTTTACAAGA
>JAADDL010000117.1 GCA_013153915.1 Campylobacterota bacterium | reverse complement strand
TACCCGATTCTCCGGGGGTTTATCAATATTTTGATAAAGAGGGGAAACTTTTATATATAGGAAAAGCTAAAAGTTTAAAAAACAGAGTCAAAAGCTACTTTAGTTTTACGCCTACCCTTATGCCCTCTCCCAGGCTATCTTTACGAATAAGAAAGATGATATCGGAAGCTTCTTCTCTTGAATATATAGTCGTATCAAACGAACATGACGCTTTGGTGCTTGAAAATTCTCTTATAAAACAGCTAAAACCGAAATACAACATCCTTCTTAGAGACGATAAGACATATCCATATATCTATATAGATTTAAATGACGACTTTCCGAGATTTGAGATAACAAGAAATATAAAAAACGGTAAAAATATAAAATATTTCGGTCCGTTTACCACGGCTTCAAGAGATATCTTGAACTCTTTATACGAACTATACCCGTTAGTGCAAAAAAAAGGTTCTCTAAAAGGCAAAAAAGCGTGTCTTTTTTATCAAATCGGAAAATGCAAAGCCCCCTGTGAAGGCAAAATAGATACAAAAGAGTATAAAAAGATAGTTTTAAAGGCTTTAGAGAGTTTAAAAAACAAACAAAACCTTTTAAATCTTTTAAACGAAAAGATGCAAAACTACGCACAAAAAGAGCTTTTTGAAGAGGCGGCAAGAGTTAGAGACGCCATAAATAAGATAAAAGATAGTCAAATACTATCTCAAGTGGATTTAAAGACGAAAGACAATCTCGATGTTTTTGCACTTTACGGTAAAGATACGAAAGCTGTTTTGGTAAAAATGTTCGTTAGAGAAGGCAAGATAGTCTCGCTCACATCAACTCTTATAAGAAACGATAACGGCATCAACAAAGATGAGGTTTACAGTAGCGCCATTATAGAGTTTTATAAAGACGATAAACCCAAGATAGCAAAAAATATAGTAGTTTTTGAAGAGTTTGAACAGCAAAAAGAAGTGGAGAATTTTTTAAAAGAAAAGATAGATAGACAGCTTAAAATAACCGTACCGAAAAGAGGCGCAAAAAAAGAGTTGGCGAATATTGCCTACAATAACGCCAAAGAGAGTTTAACAAAAGATAAAAGCTCCAACGAAGAAGACCTTTTAAAAGAGATAAAAAGAGTTTTAGCTTTAAGCTCCACCCCAAATACCGTAGAAGCTTTCGATAACTCTCACCTCCAAGGCTCATCTCCGGTCGGCTCATGCATAGTATATGAAAACGGATTTAAAAAAGATAGATACAAAAGATATAACTTAACCCAAAGAGACGAATACGCCCAAATGAGAGAACTTCTCATAAGAAGGTGCGAAAGTTTTGAGAAAAATCCGCCACCCGACCTTTGGGTGATAGACGGAGGAGAGACACTTTTAAAGTTAGCTTACGATATAACCGAGAGTTTCGGGGTAAATTTAGACATAGTAGCCATCTCAAAAGAGAAAAAACAAAAAAGAACCATAAGGGCAAAAGGAAAAGCCGAAGATAAACTCTACAACAAAGAGGGCAAAGTCGCACTTCAAAGCGATAGCAAAGTATTGCAATTTATCCAAAGATTAAGGGATGAAGCCCATAGGTTCGCTATCAATTTTCATAGGTCTCAAAAACAAAAGCAAGATCGTCAAATAGAGCTTTTAAACCAAAAAGGTATAGGTTTAGCAAAAGTTAAAAAGCTCCTCACATACTTCGGCACATTTGAAGCTATATATCAAGCCTCGAAGGATGAACTATCAAAGGTGCTAAATCCAAAAGACGCCAAAAACATAGCCTCTATCAACCGACAATCTTAGATATCTCTTGATACAACGACAATATCTCTCTTTTTTTGGATATAAAGCTGTTTTTATTGGCTATAAGGTGAGCCGAAGAGTCCATGATGGTCTCTACTACCTTTAGTCCGTTTTGCTTCATAGTGGTTCCAGTCTCGACTATATCCACTATCGCATCGCACATTCCAACCAAAGGAGCCAACTCTATTGAGCCGTAAAGCTTTATAATCTCGGCGGCTACGGCTTTATTGGAAAAGTGTTTTCTTGCTATATTTTCCATCTTTGTCGCCACCTTGATAGAGGGTTTATCGGGGTCTAACTCATCGCTATTTTTCATACCGACGCAAACTTTGCACTTTCCTATCTTCAAGTCCAAAAGATCAACCAAATCAAGCTCTTTCTCTTCCAACACATCAAGCCCTACCACCCCAAGGTCTGCGGCTTGATGAAGCACATACACGGGAACATCTTGGTTTCTAACCAGCAAAAAAGTAAAATCTTTATCTTTCAATATCAATTTTCTATCTTCAAAGATAAATTTTTTACCGAATATCTCTTCAAATATCTTTAGCGTATCTTCGGCAATTCTACCCTTGGGCAAAGCAATACTAAGCATTTTTATCCTTTTTCAGTTCATCTAAAACTTTTAACATTCCTCTAAATACCAAACTATTGTCAAATATCGCATCTTTAAAAAATTTCGCGAAAAATTTACCGTCTCCGCCCGTAAAAAATATCTTTTTATCTTTTTTCGTTTCGCTCAACATCTTCACAATCGGCTTAACGACTCCGTAACTTACAGCTTCAAGACTGTTTTGAGGGATGATTTCAAGGTCTATATTTGGATTGATTCTTATATCGAGTCTTGAAGATATCCTCCTAAAACTCTCTTGTTGTGCCGACAATCCGGGCATAATATATCCCCCTAGATGAATACCGTTTGCCATGATATCTACCGTGATAGCGCTACCTGCGTCCACGACTATGCCGTTGTCTATCGCATAACAAGCGGCAACCCTATCGACTCCCAATCCTTTGTAGATGGTATCAAGATTGAAAAAAGGCTCCAAATCTACGGCATTTCTCATAGATGCCATCTTATCTTTTAACCTTTCGTTAACGCATATATAATAAAATTTTTCATCAATTAAGTTTATATTTTTGATATCCGCTTTTTTTCCCCAACTGATACCGTCTTTGTAAAAATGAATATTTGTATTGCCTACATCACACAAAAGCATATATTTTCCAACCTTTTTCTTTTAAAAACGATTCCGATTTGGAGCATATTTTAGAACTTATCAACAACACTTTCTTCTTGTAGTTATGCCCGCTTATATCTTTCAGTTTTTCAAATAACTCTTCGCTATCGTTTGCGTTTTTCATGATAAACCTACTTTTAGACCTATTGACAAAAACGGCTACATAAAAAGAGTTTATATCGACACCCTTATATATCTCGACTCTTTTTTTCGTACCCAAAGTTTTATTGTCGATTTTTTCAAATTTTTTAAAAATATACTTTTTCTTACTTAAAAATTCTACTATATCTTTCATGAAAATCCGTTTGCCAAGGGGTGATATTTTCGCACGGTTTGCTCTAAATTTTTTTGTTTGATATGGGTATATATCTGAGTTGTCGTTATACTAGAGTGTCCCAACAACTCTTGGACCACTCTAAGGTCGGCTCCGCCAAGCACCAAAGAGGTGGCAAACGAGTGTCTTAAAGCGTGAGGAGAGACACCGAGATACTTTTTCGTTATCTTATAAGCCGTAATTCTACTCATCTTATCCCCTTTGTAGTTTAGCCACAGATATTCACTCTTTTTTTCTCTCTTATCCAAATACTCCTCCAAAGCCCTCAAAGCACTATCGGCAAGAGGAACCATCCTCTGTTTATCGCCTTTTGCGCTTCTTATCTTGAGCCACTCTCCGACTATATCGTCTTTTTTGACCTCTATAGCCTCGCTTACTCTAGCTCCCGAAGCATACAGAAAAAGAATGAATGCAAAATCCCTATAACCTATCCAACTATCTTTTTTGATAAGCTTTAAACTCTTTATGATATCCTCATACTCAAGTACGATAGGCAATTTTTTCGATGTATGGAAGTGCTTTAAAGAGGGTGCGTCTTTGATAAAATCTTCTTTTAAACAAAATGAAAAAAAAGAGTTTATTGCCGATAATTTTCTATTGAGCGTATTGCGATTATCATATTTTTGGAGATAATCCAAAACATCTTCTAAATCAGCTTTTGAAAGCTCTTTTTTTAAAAATCGCTCAAAATCTTCCAAATCTCTCTTGTAAGCTTCAATACTTTTTTTCGACAATCCTTTGGCTATAACGATATATTCCAGATACGCTTCAAGAGCGGACGACATAAAATTCTACTTTGTCCTATTTAATTTAAAATATTTATCGTCATAGTATAAAGTATCGTTAGTCGTAAACATCAATTCATCGATAGAATCGGGTAGCTTATAGACGTTTGAGGTTATCAAATCTTTATCCACGGCTATCAAATATCCCCCGTTTTCTATAACGTAAACAAAATCACCGTATATAGCCGTTGAAAAGTTAGCAAATTCAAACTTTTTCTCTTTTAAGCTTTTTAAATCGGATGTCGTTAAGATTATTCTACCGTCTTTAGTAAATATAAATACTCTTTTTCCCAAAAAGATGATATCTTTAACGCCTATATTCATAAAAGCTACATTATTCGGACTTATAGAGATGATTCTATTTTGAGTGGACGCTACAAGTTTATCATCCAAAACATCTAAAAAAATCACATTATTAAAATAGGGCTTAGAGCCCACGACTATATCTCTTACGATACGATAAGTCTTGCCGTTTACTATCACCAATCTACCGTCAAGCGTCGGAAATACTACAAGTTTTCCTAAAAAATAGGGTTTTGCCATCCTAGCGTCAACCGCTTCTATATCTTCCAATTTTCTTTCAAACGGCATACGACCGCTATCTATATCAAAAAGAGCGATTTTATTATCGGCAAATACTATGGCGAGTATATTATTTTTTATATTCGCCGACGCAATCATCTCTTTAAAATCATGTGAAAATATCAATTTACCGTTTAAATCTTCTATTAAAACTTTTCCAGTCGGGGAAGTTGAAACCACCATATCGTTATTTAAACATAAAAATCTATAATCTTTCGGAATCTTAACCTTTAAAAGACCTTTTTTCTTTGCGATCACCCCTCCGTTTGCCAAAGTTGCGCCGTCTCTCGTCACATCGACAATCTTTGCGGGAAGTTTACCGTCAAAATCAACATATCCTGCTATCTTTTTGGGCTCAAAAATTGATTTGGACGAACAACCCGTTATCATAAAAACCAAAGTCAAAGCCGCAAGAGATTTAAATATCTTTATCATCAATGTGTCCCTTCACTATTTAATATAGTGTTCAAAATTGACGGCTACCGATCTCAAAGGAGAATCAACTTCAATCATAGAGAGTTTTAACTTGGCTTCATCCTTTTTATTCTCTTTAAGTAACAAATAAGCATCTTCAAGCAAAGCCATATTTTTTAATAAGCCCGGTTTAACATCATTGATATACTTTTCTATATCGCTTTTTTTGCCATCTAACGAAGATATTTGATAATCGGACAAATCCTTCAAATATGGATCGTTTGATTTGTTTAAAACTTCTTGAAAAAGTTTTTTATCATTTTTTTTAGCTGCCGTCTGAAATTTATAAGCATAATAAAGATTTTTATTTTTTGCTTTTAGTATCGACAAAGATTCATTGTCATTTGGATTTGCAAGTAGCTTCAAATATGCTACA
>JAADDL010000066.1 GCA_013153915.1 Campylobacterota bacterium | reverse complement strand
AAAAGAGTCAAATGTTTTTGATAGACACGCACTTGCTATTTTAGAATATTTCGATAAAAACTGCCCTATCTACACAAATTGGCAAAAGATTATTGCATAGAGCATATCTTAACAATTTATTAGATATTATTCAAACGATAAATTTCAGTCTATTTTCCGCTTTTTATCGATAAACATCCGGACAGGACACTCAATATCAAAGCTACAAGATATATAAACCTCATCGGTTCATGCAAAAATAGATTTATCCAAGCTATAGATATCAAAGGAGTAAAAAGGGTCAAAACGGACAATTTAGACGCTTCATTGACCTTCAGCGCCCAAATCCAAAAAAGATATGATATACCGTTGATAAAGATACCGTTCAAAAAAAGATATAGATACTCATCCCCTTTTATATCTAATTTTTCTCCTTTTGCTAAAAATAAAATCAAAGACAATATAAAAGAGATAAAAAAATAGACAAATATATCGTTTGAGGGGTTTTTAGTAGTCCTTTTCTTACTCAATACGGAGTATAAAGCAAAACTAAAAGAGGCTACAAGCGCCAAAACAAGACTAGTTGAATTTGCGGAAAATGAAAATCGACCTTTTGTAATAACCAAAAAAGCCGAAATAAACCCAAAAAGTAGAGCTATAATCTTTTTAGCACCCATTTTTTCACCAAGCAAAAAAACCGAAAGTAGCGCTATAAAAACAGGCCATAAATATTGCAAAACTAACACATTTACGGGATTATCCGAAAGCATATAGGCATAATACAAAAGATAATAGTACCCGAATATTCCCAAAACGCTCAACAATAAAGAGTTTAAAAGATATCTAAGATTAAGTTCTCCAAAAAGCTCTCTAAAGTCAACAAAAGGCACTATAGCCAACGAAGATAGCAGATTGCTGATAAGCAAAAAGCTATCAACGCCCAAAGATTTGCCGCCAAGAGTTGATACGACCGGAATAAAACTCCACATTAATACGGCAAAAAAAGTATACATATATGATTTAGCCATTATAATTTACCTAGCATTTATCTTTTATCCGTTTTCAAGATAGAAAATACATTATAACATATCAAATATTAGCTATAACGAACGATTTTATATTATACGATTATTAAGTTATAAAGCGGTATATTTTACCGTCAAACAATTTACTTATTTTGTTTTTTAAAAAAGGATTTTGTATGATAAAAAATTACGTATCGATATTTTTTATAATTTTTTTAATCACGGGGTGCGGCGGCGGAGGCTCGACACAAGATAATAGTGAAACAATCCAACAGGATACTACTCCGCCTACTATCTCCATATATGGAAATAAAATTATAAATCTAAGCGTCGGAGATAGCTACATGGATGCGGGGGCTTGTGCTATGGACGACATCGACGGCAATATTACCGATAAGATAGAGACTACCTCGGATCTAAACACTTCATTGGCAGGCACTTATCACATCATCTACAGCGTACAAGACTCCAAAGGCAATAGCGCAAAAGCCGTTAGAATCATCAGCGTAGATATCAACACTTCAAAAAAAATATACGGTATAACTCTTGATAGTATAGAGAATTTAGACAAAACTTTAGATGCCGTATGCTCTTTGCCCCAAAGAGTGGTCTCAAGGATCGTTTTTGACGATACTACAGCCAACTACTACTCCTTATCCATAGATAAAGTTCGCAAATGCGCCGACATACTTGGGGAGTTAGTTGATTCGGAAGATATGAAAAAATACACTTTAGATGAGTATTTAAACAGAGCAAAAGAGTATTTTGACTCTTTTGGAGACAAGATAGCCATCTGGGAGATAGGCAATGAGATAAACGGAGAGTGGACATACGATCATGACACGCAAACTCCAAACGATGTTGCCCAAAAAGTTATAGCCGTATTTAACGAAGCCAAAAAGAGAGGTTACAAAACGGCCATCACTCTATACTATAACGACTACAAAGAGGATGACGGATGCTATCAACTAAACTCCGAAAAGATGAGAGAGTGGGCCGAAAACTATCTACCTCAAGATGTTAGAAACGGTATAGATTATCTATTTGTCAGCTATTATGAAGAGGATTGCAATGCTCACAAGCCCTCCGTTTTAGAGTGGGAGAGCGTTTTTAAAGATTTGGGCGAACTATTTCCAAACGCTAAGCTGGGTATCGGAGAGAGTGGAGCCACCATCGGAAATAAAGCAGGATATTTAACAAGATACTACACCCTGGATATATCAAACCCTCGTTACATAGGAGGATATTTTTGGTGGTACTTTATAAAAGACATGGTACCGAAAACCAAACCGCTTTGGATAACTCTGGATGAACTCTTAAGAGGCATCGTCAAAAGATACCCGAAAGACACCGTTTTGATAAACGAAGACCTTGTCAAAGAGGGATACGAAACCGACACTTCCATCCAAAGACCCGACTTTGCCCATAGTGTTGATGAAGGGGGAGATTTTGATACGAAGATAACAAGAGTCACCCAAGCAACGGGAGACGATGAAGTGAGCCCCGTGCACCACTATCCAAAAGATCCGGTATGGAATGAGGATCAAACCTTGATGTTACTTCAAGGTGGAAGAATGCTGGTGGACGCTAAAACTTATAAACAAATTCATCTATTTGACACCACCTCTAAAAAGCGTTTATCAAGGCTGGATAAGAGCGTTCGCTACGGCATCGGTTGGATCTCAACCAAACATTACGGTATCGTAAAGGAAAATCTCCTCACCAAAGAGTTGACATTTTTGTATGAGATACCGGGACAATATGATAGGATAACGATAGGTGAATATGAGGGCAATATGGACTTTAACGATACATATCTTCTTTTGACGGCACATAAACTAGATAAAGAAGATGATATACCCACATTCATACTCTACAATCTCAAAACAGATAAATCCATTATCAAAGATTTTGACGGCACAAATGGCACAAAACTCCTTCATATAACAAAAGATAGAATGAAAAATAGGCTAAATTGGGCTACCGTATCTCCATTGGCAAGATATATACTAGTATATCACTACGATAAATTAAAAGAGGGAAAAGACGGCACCCATAGTACGGATTGGTATAAGAAAGTCGATAAATACGACTTAAACTTGAACTTTATAGAGACACTGGCATACAAAGGAAATCATGGAGATGTGTGCGTGTCTCAAGATATGGATAGGGAATTTTATGTACAATTTGAAAATGAAGGTATAGGTGCGGACGGAATGTATGAAAACGATAATGAAAAAGGTATCTGGCAATATGATCTTGAGACTAAAAAAAGGGTAAAAATAGCTCCAAACCATGGAGGAGGACATGTCTCTTGTCAAAACTACAAAAGACCCGGATGGGCATACATCACATACAAATCACTTCAACTGGACGATAGAGATATATTTGCTATCATGCTTGGAGATGACGGTGTGGACATATACGGAAATAGGATAGTAAATCGTTTTGCAAAAGCAAGATATATGGCAAAACATAACTCAGGTTACGGCTATACAGACCTAAGCGCCCACTCCACTCCCAGCCCCGACGGCACGAAAGTGATATTTAAGTCCAACTGGAAAGAGGGTGAGCCTTTAGATGACTTTGTAGCCGAAAGGAGATAACAAGCCTACCTCCACTTCAAGATAGTTATCTCTCCTTGGCTTCCGACCCTCATCGGCGGACCCCAAAAACCGGTACCGCTGCTTATATAGATATAACTTTTATCGGATAGCTTATGTAGCCCTTTTAAGTATGGCTGAAATAGTCTCACAAAGTATCCAAAAGGCCAGATTTGCCCTGCATGAGTGTGTCCGCAGAGTATCAAGGAGGGTTTTATGCCGTTTAACTTCTCTATGATTTTAGGCTGATGTGCCAAAAGCAGAGTCACTGCGCCTTTAGGGATGCCTCTAAAAGCTTTTTTTAAATCCGTACCATACTCTTTTTGCCCTCTTCTTCTACTATCAAGAACCCCTATCACATAAAAGTCTTTCAATCTTACCGCACTATTTTGCAAAACGGTTATACCCAAACTCTTAACATAATCCATAATCTCTTTAACACCGTAAAAATACTCATGATTGCCCGTGATGTAAAATGTACCGTATTTGCTTTTTAATTTGGTAAGCTCGGCTAAAACATCTTTAAAATATTTCGGCCTACCATCTATCAAATCGCCCGTTATTACTACCATATCGGGATTTTGTTCGTTGACTTTTTTGACTACATCAGCCACAAAATCCCTATCTACAAGCCTTCCTATATGTAGATCGCTGATTTGGGCTATCTTATAAACTTTAGGTAAAACCCCCTCATTTAACTCAACCACATGAACTTTTGGAGTGATAGAATAGATGCCTATACCGATATATGCGAAGATGAAAACAATAAACAAAATATCTACAAATCTTTTATATTTACGCAAAAAAGAGATATGCTTTTGTAGCCGAAAAAATATCTCATAAAGTATCATTACCAAAAGTAGCAATAAAACTATGCCTACGCTCAAAGAGAGGATAAAATACAAAAGCCTACTAGACCACGAAATATATCTAAAATAGATATACCCCAAAACAGATAGAAAATTTACATAGATAAAAGCTCGAAGCAATAATTTACACTTTTTTGAAAAATCCAACCTCTTGACAAATCGTCTATCGGCTCCTCGATGTATCAAAAAGATGATAAGCACAAAAAGTGCTAAAACAAGATACCTGCTATACATTTTTGAAAAAAGCTACAGTATCTTATGCAAAGTTGTAGCCTTTTGCATCCATATCTCTAAAGCTTCCCAATTTTCATGTTCCATAAGCTCTTTTACTTTTCCCAACTCTTTTTCAAATATCTCTATAGAGGAGAGAAGATTTTCTCTATTTTGCTTAAATACGTCACTCCACATTTTAGGCGAACTCTTAGCCACTCTACTCATATCTTTAAAACCTCCCGCCGCCATCGCAAGTATGCTTCTTGGATCCTCTTGGGACATAACGGCGTTAGCCAGAGAGTAACTTATGGCATGAGGTAGATGAGATATAAATGATGCGTGTCTATCGTGCTCTTTAGCATTCATATAGTAGATCTTCATATTTAACTTTTTGAAAAGATCTATCGCTCTATTTTTATGAAATTCATCATTTCTTTCGGTATCGCATAAAACAACCGTATGGTTATCAAACAGCCCCTTAAACGCCGCTGTGGGACCAAATTTTTCGGTTCCCGCCATCGGATGGGCTGCAACAAAGTTCTTCACTATCTCTTTAGGCGTAGCATCGACGATCCTCTTTTTTGTACTTCCAAGATCTATGATGGTATTTTTTTCATCCACATCTTTTAAAGAGGGTAAAAGATCGACTATAGCGTTTACCGGTATCGCCAAAAATATCAAGTCGCACTTTTTTATCTCCTCCATTGTCACTATATCATTTACCAATCCCAAAGAGAGCGCTTCTTCGCAGTGAGCGAGGTTATGGTCCACTCCCACAACCTTATCTACTATCTTTCTATCTTGCAAATCCAGCCCCAAAGAGCCTCCGATAAGTCCTAAACCGACAATCCCAGCTTTCATTACTTTCCTCATTTTAAAATATATTAATCAATACAATGGTATTATATCA
>JAADDL010000110.1 GCA_013153915.1 Campylobacterota bacterium | reverse complement strand
CGGTATAAAGATTTTAACAAATCTTTTTAAAAGTTTAGAACTTAATGTGATAGATATGATAAATATGGTGGCTTTGAAAAAAAATCCTCTCAAATATCGAAATAACGATATACAAAAAGGTCTTTGCAATTATGATAAAGTGTGTAAAATATTGTCGGAAAATTCCAAAATGAGAAAAAAGTTAGGTCGTAATTTTGCCGTTATTGTTGTAAAAATAAATGATATAAAAGATATTAAAAAAACATTTGGTAAAAAACTTAGCGATAGAATCTTTGTGGAAACAGCTACAATAATAAAAAATAATTCCAGGATTGTGGATATGGTCGGCAAGTGGAAAGATGATGAGATTGTTGTGATATTGCCATGGTTAAGTAAAAAAAATGCTTTTACCATAGCGAAAAATTTTGAAAAGACCGTGCAAAATCATAAATATAAAAAAATTGGAAAGCTTATCTCCATATCTACGGAGGTTATAGGCTGTAACGAAAAAGATAGATTTGACGATATTGTTAAGAAAATAGATGATGCGTCACGACAAGATAGCAAAAGGCAAAACTAGAATATGATAAAAAGCGGCAATAAATTACTATTTTTATCTTTTATGCTATTTTTTATGACTATTAATTTATCCGCAAATATTTTTTTAACTGATAAAGAAAATCAGTATATCAAAAACAAACAGATATTAAAAATATATCTAAAAAAGGATTGGGCGCCTTTTGATAAAGTTGAATTTGAAAGAATATACGGATATCTGAAAAATTATTTTTTATTAGTCGGGAAAAAGCTCGGAGTCGAGGTGAGATTTGTCGATAAAATAAATAGTAATATTTCAAAAAATATATTTATCGACGGTAATATCGACTTGGCGGCAGCCTTTAAAAAGACAAAAAGCAGACAAGAGAGATATCTTTTTGCCGACAAACCGCTTTTTAATATTTATATGTCAATAGTTTGTGCCAAAGGTGAAAAATTATCTACAAAAGATTTGGATAACAAAAAGATGGCTATTGTTAGAAGATGTTACAACAAAGGGTTGCTAAAGAGATACTATCCCAAAATAAAGCTTGTAGAGTGTAAAAGCCATTTGGATATGCTAAGACGAGTGCTGAGAAAAGAGGTTGATGCGGCTTACGGCAACTATTTTGTGCTCAACTATCTCATAGATAAAAATTTCATATCGGGTTTATCAAATTCGCCTATAGAAAACGGTAAGGTGGATATGAGAATACCCGAATTTATCGTATACGATAAGAAAAATATTATCTTAAAAAACATTATAGACAAGATAAATAGCACTATTGATAAAGAAGAGATGTATCTCTTGAAGGAAAAATGGCTTAAACTGCCTGTCAAAAAAAAGGTTTTTTTAACAAAAAAAGAGAAAAATTTTTTATCTACTCACATTATTAAAATAAATAGTTCGGTAACTTGGCCTCCTATAAATATGCAAGATCAAAACGGTAAATTAGTGGGGATAGGAGTTGATTATTGGAAACTTATAGCAAAAAAAGCGCATATAAAGTATAAGTTTATTAAAGCTAAAAGTTTTGATGAAGTTTTAAAAAATATAAAAAATAAAAAATATGATATCAACATAGCTACGAGTAGAACTCTTGATAAAGAGCAATACGCTCTGTTTTCAAAGACTTATGAAAAGTTTCCCATTGCCATAGCGACTCTAAAAAGAAAAAAATTTATCATAAACGGGGTGGAGCTTGAAGGAAAAAGGGTTGCTGTTGGCAAAAATTATAGTACCTATTTTCTTTTAAAAAGAGTTTATCCAGGTATTGATTTCGTATTTGCGACAAATACGAAAGAAGCCTTGGAGATGGTTGAAAACAAAGAGGCTTTTGCGGCCGTAGATATAGAGCCGGTATTGAGATATCAAATACTAAATAATAATTTTAGCAATATCGCTATTACAGGAGTTACGGGTGTTGATTTTAATCTTCAGGTGATGGTAAGAGACGATTATAAAATACTATTATCCGTTATAAATAAAGCTATTCAAACTATAACCAATAAAGAAAGGATAAGTATCTATAAAAAGTGGATGGGTATGAGAAAAAATAACATCAATTATATGCTTATCGCCAAAGTATCGTTGATGTTTTTATCTATAATAGCAATTATACTTTTTGCTTATTTGAGACAAAAAAGTTTACAAAAAGAGATAAAAAAGTTAAACGAAACTCTTGAAGAGAAGATAAAAGATGCCATAGAGAAAAATAAAAAAGATCAATTAATCATGCTTCAGCAGTCAAGGTTGGCTCAAATGGGAGAGATAATATCCATGATAGCTCATCAGTGGAAACAGCCTCTTAATTCCCTCGCCATTTTAAACGCCACCATAGTAACAAAATATAAAAATTCTACTCTTACACCGGAAAATATGCAAACATATGAAAAAAAATCAAAAAGATTGATAAATCAAATGTCCAAGACTATAGATGACTTTAGGACTTTTTTTAAGCCTGAAAAAAATAAGACACTTTTTTTCGTAGAGGATGCTATCGAAAACTCTTTTGAGCTTATGGAGCCGATATTAAAACACCATCACATATATCTCAATAGCGATATTGAGGTAAAAAAAGGGTATATGATAGAGGGTTATCCAAACGAATTGAGTCAAGCGATTATCAATATCATCAATAACGCAAAAGATGCTTTGTCTAAAATTGATAAGAAGGTTAAATGCATTGAGGTTTCTCTAAAGTATATCGATAAAAAAGCGATATTAACTATCAAGGATAATGCAGGGGGGATACCCCAAGATATATTGCCGAAAATCTTTGATCCTTATTTTACAACTAAAAGCGATAAAAATGGAGCCGGGATAGGGTTGTATATGACAAAGATTATCGTAGAAAAACATATGAAAGGAAAAATAGAGGCTGAAAATTGGGAAGAGGGGACAAAATTTAAAATAATACTAGGAGTGACATATGGGTAGATTGATTATACCGAGAGACGAAGAGATTAAGTTAAATCCGTCAAGATATATCTTGAGTACTACGGATCTAAAAGGAAATATTATTGACGTTAATGATTATTTTGTTGAAATCTGTAAATATTCAAGAGACGAGCTAATCGGTTCTCCTCACAATATCATAAGACATCCTCATATGCCAAAAGCCGTCTTTTATCTTATGTGGAAATATATAAAAAGTGGTAAAAATATAACTGCAGTTGTAAAAAATCTTGCAAAAGACGGTAGATACTACTGGGTTATCACCGATTTTGAGATACGAAAAGATATAGAAGGAAATATTAATCGCTATATGGCTTTTAGACAAGCCGCTCCTAGAAAGATTATAGATACGATAGAACCTTTATATAGAAAACTTGTACAGATTGAGAAGAAGCAAGGAATGCAAGCTTCTTTAGAGTATCTATCCGATTTTTTAGAAAAAAACAAAATTCCAGACTACAACAGCTATATTAAAAAATTAGAAAAAAGAAGTGCATTAACGACCTTTTTGATGAATAGAGTAAAACAGCTATTCGGATAGGAGTGTTTTTTCACAAAATACTTCTATGCCGTTTTTTTCAAGAAGATCGGCAGTGACTCCTTTGCCTTTTGTTAATTTGCCGCTAAAAGTTCCATCATAAACAAAATCTCTCCCGCATGAGGGAGAGTTTGCTTTTAGGATGGCTTTTTTGATATTTTGTTCTCGGCATAGTTTTAAGCACTTTTTGGCGCCTTTTAAAAAATATTTCGTCACATCTTTTTGCTCTTTATTGATAAGTTTTAAAGGGTTAAAAGATACGATTTCCGCAGGAGGTCTTGGAGTGGGAAGCCCGCCTTCTACTTCAGGGCAAAAGGGGATAAGCTCAAACTTATCCCCAAGCTCTTTTAGATTTGAAAGTTTATTGTTTTTGCCGTTGTATTTTACATTTTCGCCTACAAGACAAGCGCTTATAAGCACCTTTTCCTTACGAGACAAACTCTTTTATCCTTTTGATACCCTCTATGATGCTTTTTTCATCCGTGGCAAAAGAAAATCTAACATATCCTTCGCTACCGAAAGCCAAACCCGGTATCAACGCCACCCCTTTTTCGGACAGCAAGTCTTTGGCAAATTTCATCGAATCGTTGCTGACTTTTTTGATATTTATAAAAAGATAAAACGCACCTTTAGGTTTTACCACCGAAAGTGCTTCTATCTCCTCTATAAGTTTTATGGCTAAGTCTCTTCTTTTTTCAAACTCAACTCTCATAATCTCTATATCCTTATCAGCTCTTCCGTCAAGTCCGGCTATAGCGGCATATTGGGTGATAGAGTTTATATTTGAAGCGCTTTGGCTTTGGAGTCTTTTCATGGCTCCTATAAGTTCATCGTTGGGAGAAGCAAGATAGCCAAATCTCCAGCCGGTCATCGCAACCGATTTGCTAAGTCCGTTTACTGTTATGGTTCTTTGAAACATATCGTCGCTTATACTTGCAACAGAGGTAAACTTTTCGCCGTCATAAATAAGCTTTTCATACATCTCGTCGGCACAAACGAATATATCCGTACCCTTTAAGACTTTTGCCAACTCTTCAAGCTCCTCTTTTGAGTAGATGGAGCCGGTCGGATTGGAGGGTGTTGTCAAGATAAGCATTTTCGTTTTAGGGGTTATAGCCTTTTTTAGCTGTTCGGGAGTGATTTTAAAGCCACTCTCGTCAGTAGTTTCTATGGTTACGGGTACTCCTCCGCTATATCTTACAAGCTCGGGATATGTTACCCAGTAAGGGGAGGGGATGATAACCTCGTCATTATCCTCTATCAAGGCTTGGATAAGATTAAATAAAGAGTGTTTTGCTCCGTTGCTTGCTATGATATTTGAGGGTTTATATAAAAGATTGTTGTCTCTTTCCAGTTTTACGCTGATAGCCTTAAGGAGTTCGGGTATCCCCGCAACCGCGGTATATTTGGTAAAACCTTTATTGAGTGCTTTTATAGCCTCTTCTTTGATGACTTGGGGCGTATCAAAGTCCGGCTCACCCGCCGAAAAGCTCAGTATATCTTTGCCTTCCGCTTTCAACTCTCTTGCCAAAGTGCTTATAGCTATGGTCATAGATTCGTTTAAGATTTGTATTCTTTTTGTAAGCATTGCCTATCCTTTTATGGTTTTTAGAAACATTTCATATATTTTTTCAAGCTCTTTATCTTTTTCGAGCACTATCTTTTCGTCATGACTTACCAGCACCTCTTCTAAAACATTCAATCTTTTTATAATGTATTCAAAAAGTTCCTTATTGATATCGGGAAGTTTGTTGTGAGAGAGTTGGGATTTGTCTCTACCTTTTTCTACCACTTTTGCGGGTATTCCTACGGCTGTTGAGTTTGGAGGCACATCTTTGATAACCACCGAGTTTGCTCCCACTTTCGAATTTTCCCCTATGGTTATATCTCCGAGCACCTTTGCTCCCCCTCCGACAACTACGCCGTTTTCAAGCGTAGGATGTCTTTTGACGCCTTTTTCTAGGCTGACGCCTCCTAAGGTTACCTGCTGGTAGATAAGCACATCATCGCCTATTACGGCGGTTTCTCCTACAACGACGCCAAAACCGTGGTCTATAAATACTCTTCTGCCTATCGTGGCGGCGGGGTGGATATCTATATTTGTGATGATTTGGTTGATACCCATAAT
>JAADDL010000033.1 GCA_013153915.1 Campylobacterota bacterium | reverse complement strand
TTTAAAATACTCTCTGCACTTATTGAAAACAAAAATAAAATAGTTTCAAGAGAAGAGTTGGCGACAATACTATCTTCAAGAAGCAACGCAAGAACTCTTGACGGGCATATCAAAAACATTAGAAAAAAGTTAGCTCAAATAGACAAGCTTGCAAAAGATATACTAACAACCGAATACGGACTAGGCTACAAACTCTCCATATAATTACACTCTTGCATTTTATTTAAAAGCCTCTCTATCTTTTTGCCGATATCTTTAGCACCCACTATCTCACTTACAAGACTTACTCTTTTAGCACCCGTTTTGACAATATCGTCGATATTATGCTCTTTAATACCCCCTATCGCCACAAACGGTATATCTATATTTTTTACGACAAACTCAAGATACTCCAAGCCGACCGGTTCTCTATCTTTGGTGGTAGTTTTAAATATCGGTCCTACTCCTATATAATCAGCTCCGTTTTTGACGGCGTTTATAGCGTCCTCTTTGCAATGAGTAGACAAACCCACTATCATATCTTGAGGGATTATTTTTCTAACATCTTGGATATCCATATCGTCTTGACCTATATGAACTCCGTCCGCCTCTACAAGCAGAGCTATATCGACATGGTCATTGACTATAAACACTACATCGTTATCTTTGCATATCTTTGCTATCTCTTTAGCCTCTTTAGCCTTTTGCTTTAAAGATTTTTGTTTTTCTCTATACTGGATGATTTTTATACCGGCTTTTATCATCTCTTTGACGCATTCGATATTGCTTTTGCCGTTTGCGAAATTTTCGGCGGTTATACCGTAAAGTCCCAAAGGAATCTCTTTTCTCATCACTCTTCTCCTATCTGTACTAACCAATCTTTAAAAACGGGCTGATAACCTTTTTGTTTTATCGCTTTAACTATCTCGTCCACGCTTCTATCGTCCGATATGTCAAACTGAGCCGTTGAACTATCTTTGCCTTCATATCCTCCCACATCGGTCTTAGACCCTGCCGAAAGCCTTGTAACGCCAAGACCTATAAGATTGTCTCTAAATTCGGCTCTCTCTCTTGTCGATACATTGATACCGACCATAGGCATATAAATCCTATAAGCCAACATGATTTGCAAAAACGTCTTATCGTCAAGTGTGTATTTCGGTTTAAAATCCCCTTCGGCATGGTTGATTCTCGGTAGAGATAGGGAGATTTCGCACTCAAGATATTTATCCATCAGATATTTAGCATGAAGTCCGCTAAAAAAAGCCTCTTTTTCTATCTTGCCAAGACCGAACAAGGAGCCGATACTAATAGCTCTAAAACCTGCTTTAGCGCCTCTTTCGGGAGTGTTTAATCTATATGAAAAATCTCTTTTTTCTCCTGAAGTATGAACTTCGCTATATATTTTTCTGTCATACACCTCTTGATAGACGGTCAAGCCGTCGACTCCGGCTTTTTTTAACTCTTTATATTCGTTAATTTCCATGGGATATATCTCTATGGAAACGGAGCTAAAATATTTTTTCAATACCCTAACCGCATCCAAAAGATACTCAAGATTTGCCATCTTTTTAGACTCTCCGGTTAAAAGCAATATATGTTTTATGCCGGTTTTGGCTATCTCTTTTGCCTCTTTTTCTATCTCTTTGGCGTTTAAATGTTTTCTTGTTATCTTATTTTTCTTGCTAAAACCGCAATATGCGCAATCGCTAGAACAGTAGTTGGAGATATAGATGGGTATATATAGCCCTATGGTTCTACCAAAATGTCTAAGATAGTGCTTTTGAGACAATCTGGCCATATCCTCAAGATAGTTTTGAGCTTTTGGAGATAGTAGATTTAAAAAGTCAAGATAGCTTAGGTTATCTTTTTGAAGAGTTCTTCTTATATCCTCATCCTCTACTTTAAGCAGATAACTTTCAAAATCAAAATCCTCAAAACTATCTAAAATAGGCTCAAAAGAGTCATAATCTCTTAAATCAATCATGTAAAAAACCGGTCAAAGGTGATGACGCTACGGCTTTGTCAAACTCGCTAGCCAATTTTGCCTCGTAAGCCATCCTGCCCGCCTCTACAGCCATCGAAAAAGCTTTAGCCATAGTCTCTGGGTCACCCGCATTTGCGATAGCGGAGTTTACCAAGACCGCATCGGCTCCCATCTCCATAGCCTCCGCCGCTTGAGAAGGTTTGCCGATACCGGCGTCCACCACTATAGGCAAAGAGATATTATCTATCAATATCTTTATCATGCTTTTTGTCTGAAGACCTTGGTTTGAACCTATCGGAGAACCCAAAGGCATCACCGCGCTAGCTCCGGCATCTTGCAACTTTTTAGCCACCGTCAAGTCCGGCATTACGTACGGAAGCACCGTAAAGCCCTCTTTTGCCAATATTTGAGTCGCTTTTATCGTCTCTTCATTATCGGGCAAAAGGTATTTCATATCGTTTATAACCTCTATCTTTATAAAATTCCCGCATCCCGCTTCTCTTGCGATAAGAGCTATCTTGACGGCTTCTTTAGCGTTTCTAGCCCCCGAAGTATTGGGCAAAAGTATCGTATCTTTGGGGATATATTCCAAAATATTCTCTTCCGGCATATCAAAATCCACTCTTCTTAACGCTACGGTTATCATCTTGGATCCGCTTGAATTTATGATTTTGGGTATGAGATTTTTATCGGGAAATTTTCCCGTACCCGTAAAGAGTCTGTTTGTAAATTTTACGCCACCAAGCACCAAATCATTACTCATCGTCAACCTCCCGATACGAAACGAAGTATCTCAATCTCATCGTTTTTAGCTATTTTAACACTATCAAAATCATCTTTTTTTATGATATTTTCATTTATCACGACAACAACACTCCTTTGGTCGACTATACCGTTTTGTCTCAAAAAATCGCTCAAAAGCGTATCGTCTTTTATATCTTTTATTTTACCGTTTATTTTGATTTGCACCGTTTTTTACCCCTACTCCAAGCATATATGAGCCTAATTTGCTTATTTGAAAACTCTTTTTTATACTTTTATCGATATATTTTTTAGCTTTTTTAACCGCTTTTTTCATTCCAAATCCTTTTGCGAGATAAAAGGCTATAGCGGTTGAAAGTACACATCCCGTCCCATGATAACTTTTTTGTTCATCTATCTTTTTTGATTTAAAAGTAGTAAATTTACCGTCTTTATATAAGATATCTACGGCAAATTCGCCTTTTAGATGACCTCCTTTTAAAAGTACGGCTTTAGCGCCCGTTTTCGTCAATCTTTTAGCCGCTTTTTTCATATCTTTTAAACTCGATATTTCGATACCGCTTAAAAAAGAAGCCTCGTAAATATTGGGAGTAACCAAATCACAAATCGGCAACAGTCTCTTTTTTAAAACTTTTATAGCGTCTTTATCAAGCAACCTACAACCAGAAGTCGATATCATAACCGGGTCTAAAACGATTGGAGCTTTTATATCTTTTATACTTTTTGAAATATGTTTAATATTTTCCTTATTGCCCAACATACCTATCTTAACAGCGTCCACATCGATATCGCTTAAGATAGCCTCAATTTGCTCTTTTACGGTTTTAGGGCTTATATCCTCTTTTGCATACACTTTTTTACTATTTTGTACCGTTATGGATGTCGATACGCCGAGAGGATAACCGCCAAGATCCAAGATAGTCTTAACATCAGCCTGAACTCCCGCACCGGTAGTAGGGTCAAAACCTGCAATACTTAATACCTTTTTCAATACGGCTCACTTAAAGATAAATTTCCGAATTTGCAAGAGAGGAAGCTTAAAACTACAACTTCCCTTCGCCGGCATTATCCGGATCAGGTACAAGGATAAAGAGGTACACACCTCTACTCTCAGCCGATTTTATCAGCTCTCCTAGTTTTTTTGTATTATATCAAATTTATCTGAATTTTTTTTAAAACCGTATCATATTTGTAACTTAAAGAAAAATAAATTATCATATTAATTTATAAATATCATTTTATTGACCTTAATCAATGAAAAAAAATTTAAATTCCATTACAATATCTTTTAAATTTTATAAGGAGGAGATATGACTTTTGCAAATTCTATCGAATTACTTAAGTTCCATAGCGTGGCATACACGATATATGCATTTATCATTATATCGGTAATTGCATGGTTTGCTTTTAATCTTACAAAAAAAGAGAAAGCAAAATCTATCGTAAGAATACCATTCTATGGTTATATCGCATTTTTGGTTATAGGAGGTGTTGGACATCATATTTTTACATACAACACTATTCCTTGGGTACAAGAGGACATGATGAGACATGAGATAAAACCGGACAAGGTTTTTCATATAAAGATAAAAGACCACAAGTGGACGCTACCGGCAAAACAAATGGTAGTAAACTGCAAAAAGCCCACTCTTTTCATAGTTGAAAGCGATGACTTGATGTATGGTTTCGGTCTTTTTAGACAAGACGGCACAATGGTTACCCAAATGCAAGTTGACCCTCATAGAAAAAATGACCTTATGTGGACATTTAACTTCGACGGAGTTTTCAACTTGACTTCAACAGAATATTCGGGACCGGCTCAATATGACGAGAAAGGTAACGATCTGATGATGGTAAAAAATGCAGTAAAAGTTGTCGGATGCGACAATAAAGGAGGTAACTAATGAGTTTTGCTAAAACTTTAATAAACGGAACTAACTTTGATCATACAAGCTTAAACGCTCTGCAAAAGGTTACGCTTAGATCCGTAGTAATGTCATTTTTATTTTTCGGTCTTTTGGCTATAGAGGGACTTATTATGAGACTTGTAAAAACAGGTCCTTCAAATCCATTGCCAGATATGTTTTCTCATGCATCACACTTTTTCTCTATTATGACGGCACACCCGATAGTAGCAATATTTGGCTCGACCTATCAGCTTGTTTTTGCAGCTTTTATGTTTTTAGTACCTTTTTTAACAAAAAAACCACTTTATAGTATCAAGCTTGCAAATGCCGTTTGGATTCTTATCACTTTAGGAACAGCTTTGGCTTGGATAGCTGCATTTGCTTGGCACTATGCACCTCTTTATACACTATACTGGCCTCTACCGGCTGACCTAAAACAGTTTCAAGTTATTGGAGGTATAGTCTTTATCGTTGGTGTTGCACTTATCATGGTAGGAACTCTTGGCTTTATCTACAATATATACGCAACTATCTTTGCAAGAGTAGGAGTTCATAAAAATAAAACTACAAAAGAGCTTGTTATAAGCGGTTTTGGTATAGACGGTATGTTAAACCTTTGGCACAAGCTTACCGGAAAGCCACCATACTCAAAAGAGCCGGCATTAGCACTTCCTGTTGTTGCTATCTTTAGAGGTACGGTTGATACTTTCTTGGACGCTTTGGTTATACTTAGTGCCGGAGTATTGGTACTAGTTTATCTTATATTCTCAGCTGCCGGTCATCCTTTGGATGTATCTGCAATTGACGCACTTTTATATAAAAACTACTTTTGGTGGGGACTTGACTTGGTTGCAGATGGTTTGGTTCTTATCTATGTTGCAGGTTCTTGGTATCTTTTGGCTACCATTATCACCGGTCAAAAACTATTTATGGAAAATGTCGCTAGAGCGGCATTGATGCTTGAACTTATCGTCTCTTGGATGGTTTGGTCTCACCACCTACTAGCAGA
>JAADDL010000089.1 GCA_013153915.1 Campylobacterota bacterium | reverse complement strand
TGCATTTTTTGTTACATTTTTAACTTCAATATAATAGTTTACAGTAACTATTATAAGTCCTATGATTATAGAAGCTATAAGAGGAATGTAAACTTTTTTTGCTATGGACATATTGTTAAGCATCTTAAATCCTTATTATTTGACAATCCACTCTTTTTGTGTGAGCAATTTATCTTCTTTGTAGATTTTCCCTAAAAATTTATCGCCAATTTTATATTTGCCTACACCTTTTGGTGTTCCGCTCATAACGATATCATAATCATCCAAACTCAAAAATGTCTTTATCTCTTTGATAATCTGTTCGGGCTTGTATATCATAAGCTCTACGCCGCCTTGTTGGATAAGCTCACCGTTTTTGTATAACTCTAAGCTTAGACCATTTGTATCTTCTATTTTAACAAAATCACTAAAAACGGCTGAATTATCAAAGGCTTTGGCTCTTTCCCAAGGTAAACCTTTTTCTTTGAGTATTGACTGAAGCTCTCTTTTGGTGATATCTAATCCGAAACCGACCGCATAGATACCCCCGTCTTTTATCAAGAAAGATATTTCGCCTTCATAGTGGTTATCTTCACTTACATATAAAAAATCATCGCCGATCGAAGAGTTCGGCTTTATAAAAAGCACCATTTGCTTCGGCAGTTCATTGCCTAACTCTTTTATGTGTTCTACATAGTTTCTACCGACACAAATTATTTTACAAGGAGATACCTTTGTATCTTTAAAGGCAACTTTTTTCATTTTATCATATCCGAACTCTTGATCTCTTCCCTTAATCTATCAAATAATTCATAAAGTTCGTGGCTAGCTTTCTCCATATCTATAAAATTATCGATGATTATATTTTCGTTTTCTACCCTTCTGTCTTCGCCCTGTATGAATTTCATATTTTCTGCTACATTTTTATGTACTCTCTTGTGAGGGGTGTTGATTTTAGCATAACTTGGAGCTTTGCCAAATACTTTTTTGCCTTCACTATTGTACCACAATCCAAGCTTACACTCGTTCTCATTACCTAATTTTTTGTCTTTTTCATTGTTTACTATGGCATTATAAGCATCAGCTTTAAAAATGATATGGTCGATTTTTGCCAATATTAAAAATACTTGATTTTTCATATCGTCTGTGAGGTTAGATAATCCTCTTGAATCTTTTTCAAGTTTTTCCATGAGATTTTTAAAGTCACTGACTACTTCAGATACCTCATCAGATACCTCTTTCATAGTTTCGGATTTGGATACTATAGAATCCGTCTCTTGTTTCATGGTATTTATGGATACATTTATCTCATTTGTAGCTTTTGCCGTTCTTTCGGCAAGTTTTCTAACCTCATCCGCCACTACCGCAAATCCTCTGCCATGTTCACCCGCACGAGCCGCTTCTATGGCGGCATTTAAAGAGAGCAAGTTTGTTTGTTCGGCTATATCTTTTATAAGCACTACGACTGAAGTTATCTCGTTGCTCATTTCATTTAATTCGTTTATAGATATATTGGTATCGTTTATCTGCTCGGACAGAGACTCCATCTTATGCAAAACATCTTCCAGTACCTTAAGACTTTGAGTTGATTGCTCACTTGTAGTTTCTGTTGAAGATGAGATGTATGATAAGTTGTCGACAAGATTTGATGTTTCGCTTTGTATTAAAGAGAGCCCTTTCCCAACATCTCCAATCTCTCTAACTTTTGCGCTAAAATTAATGATCTCTTGTCTTTTGTGCGCATCTTTCATAGCCGCAATACCGCTTTGTACCATATGTATGGCGGTAGCAAATTCTCCATGCAATCCTTTGTCGTTTAGATCGTATGAAAAATCCCCTTTTGACGCTAAATCTACTGAAGTGTTTATGCGGTGGGTTACATCTCTAATAATTTTAACCAATGAGTCCAGTTCTCTTGTTATCTCATCCATCTCATTTCTAGAAACTTTTCTTCTCTCAACGATTATAGACAAGTCTCCTTCGTTGATCTTTTTTATGACTCTTTTAAATCTATCAATAGCTCGCAAAATTGAGCCAATGATATTTCTTGATACCACGGCTATCACAATAAGCACGAATAGCGATAGTAAAAAGACCGTAATTAGGATAGTAAGAGATCTGTTTTTTGTATTTGTGGCACTATTTATTAGTGTGGCACATATATCATCTTCCATCTTTTTAAGAAGGTTGATTTTTTTGGTGATGGTCTTAAACCAGTAAGTGGCGTTTATGCCGAAACCGCTATCTCTCGATAGGGCTATATTTCTCATTTTTTCAACTTCTTTAAAAGGTTTTTCGCTCTTTATCTTTTGATAATCTTCTTCGATCGTTTTTGGAGCGCTACTTTCAAAAAGGTCTAAAAGTGCTTTTTGTTGAGAGAGAACAGATACAAATTTGTAATATAAAAAGTGGGTAAATTTATCTCTGGCAAATGCGCCTGAAAGCACCGCTCTTTCTATACCGGCTCTCTCTTTGGAAGAGATAAACAATATCAAAGAGTTCATCAAGTTTCTTACATCATGGTCTTTTGGTATCGTTGAAAATCTGGATATGGTATTTAAGATAGATCTATTTATAGCAGTATAGTATCCAACCTCTTTTTTTGTGGTTACCGCTAAAGCATCAACCTTTTTTCTCATATCTTTGATACCGGAAAAGTCAACATTTTTTTTGGCTATATTTATATATTGATTATCGTATTTTTTAAGAAAATCTTGAAGTATTTTTAGTTTTTGGTCGGTCATTTTTCTTTGTTTGGCCAAAATATCGCCGAAAGATTTTCCTTTGGAGTTCAAAAAGCCCGCACTCGCACCTCTTTCTTTTTGCAGTTCGTGCAGTACATTGCTCATTTTGACCGACAGAGTAACGATTTTTAGAGTAGATACGGCATCTTTATATCTTTTATAATTTGTTAAAAAGTTAAACGCCGCATATAAAAATATCGTAGCAATAGCCAAAAAACTCAAAATCATCAACTTTTTTTTGATAGTCATATTTTTGAACATAGTTTTGCCTTAAAATTTTGTAAGTTAAGGTTAGTAAGCGTTTAAAACAAAGAGGGCTGTTTGAAGCTTTTTATCTCAAAGCTTTTTCTATGGATATCGCAATATCCGAAATTTTGTATAGCCTCTATATGCTCTTTTGTGCCATAACCTTTGTGTCTTTCAAAACTATATATCGGATATTTTTTGGAAATCTTTACCATGTATCTATCTCGAGCCACCTTTGCGAGTATGCTTGCCGCACTGACTTGAGGTATTTTGCTATCGGCTTTTATCAAGTGCCTAACGCCTAATATACCGAAGTTGGTATTGCCGTCCATTAAGATTTTATTGGCAAAGCATCTTTTTTTTATTTTCAAAATAGATGTTTTGATGGCTTGAGATAAGCCTATTTTGTCTATGGTTTTATTGTTTGTAAAGACTATCTTATAGATGGAGTTTGAGATGATTTTATCAAACATCTCCTCTCTTTTTTTTGGAGTCAGTTTTTTTGAGTCGTCAAGACCGTCAATCTTTTTAAGCAAAACTACTCCGGCTACGACCAGAGGTCCAGCTAGTGAACCTCTACCCGCTTCGTCTATGCCGCAAAGACTACCTTCTCCTACTTCTGCCAGGGTTTCTTCTTCGTCTATTTCTATCAGCACTTCTGCCTCCTCTTTTGCCTCTTGAGCCGCTGTGCTTGTTGCTTGATTTAAATTTCTCAAGCAATCTTTTTGCCTCTTTTTGAGAAAAGCCTATGTGTTCGGGTCCGCTTGAAGAGTGTTTTGCCAGCAGTAAGGATATAGCTTTTAAAGCTATTTCGCTACTGTCGATATCTTCGGATAGGGAAGATAGCACTAAAGCGGCTTCCTCTTTTATCTTGGCTTTGAATATCTCTTTTGACAACTCTTCAAGCTCTTTTTCTTTAAGCTCGATTGAAGAGGGGATGCTTTGGAGTGAGATAGGAGCGCCCATGCTTTTTTGGATACGAAGCAACTCTTTAAACTCGATAGGAGTTATGAGAGTGATTGCTTCTCCTTTTTGTCCCGCTCTGCCCGTTCTTCCCACTCTATGCACATAACTTTCGGGGTCAAAAGGTATATGGTAGTTGAAAACATGGCTAACATCTTTGACATCCAGCCCTCTAGCGGCGACATCCGTGGCTACTAGTATATTTATTTTCGAGCTTCTAAAAGCTTTTATGACTTCATCTCTGCTTCTTTGGTCCATATCTCCGTGAAGTCCTTTTGCGCTATACCCCTTTGCTATGAGAGTGTCGGCAAGTCTATCCACCTCTATTTTCATTCTGCAAAATATGATAGCTTTTTTCGGGTCGCTATGTTCTATAAGTCTTACAAGAGCGTCGGTTCTCTCTTTCTCGTCTATTACATAGTAGCTTTGTTTTATATCTTTGTTCGTTGCATCGTTTTTGTCGACTATACTTACGGTCGCAGGGTTGTCAAGTATCTTTTCGGCGAGCGCTCTTATGGGTTTTGGCATAGTCGCCGAACATAGTATCGTTTGTCTGTTTTGAGGAAGATAGGAGAAAATATCTCGTATGTCCTCTAAAAAGCCCATATCGAGCATTTCGTCGGCTTCATCCAAGACCACTATTTCTGGATTGAAGTCTTTTAATTTACCGCTACTTAAAAGGTCTTTTAGTCTGCCCGGAGTTGCAACCACCACTTGAGCCCCTTTTTCTATCAAAGAGAGTTGTCTTGAGTAGGAACTTCCTCCGTAAACCGTAGCGGTTCTTATGCCGGCATATTTGCCAAGAGTGTATAATTCGTCGGCTACTTGAGTGGCTAACTCTCTGGTGGGTGTTATCACCAAAAGTCCAGTCTCTTTCAAGTCGGCTATCTTATTCATAGCGGGAAGCCCGAACGCCGCCGTTTTTCCCGTACCGGTATTGGCTTGGGCTATTAAATCTCTACCTTCCAAGATAAGAGGGATGGCTTTTGATTGTATTGGACTTGGGGCTTTGAAGCCCGCATTTTTGATACCTTTGTTGATATCGTCTCTAAAACCGAAGTCTAAAAATTCACTTTTGATTGTCGTGTTTTCGTTCATTGAAAATCTTTGTATTAAATTTTAACCCAAACTTTTTTACTTTATAACCAATTTAGTTTGAGAAAAAACAGAATAACGATAAAGCGGAAGCTTGAATTAAGTGCGGTATTATAGCTGAATATTTGCGATAAGACAAGCGTTTGCGATTTTATAGCAAATCTTTGGAGGGTTTTCCGATATAATAGCCTTGATATTCGTCGATATCCAAAGTTTTTAAAATATCAAATATCTCTTCGGACGAGACAAATTCGGCAACAGTGATGATATTGAGATCTTTTGCCATCGAAACAATATTTTTAACCATAATAAGGCTTTCTCTATTTTGCATAATTCCTTCAATCAAAGATCCGTCAATTTTTATAAAATCGGGCTTTATTTCCGATATGTATCTAAAGCTTGAATATCCGCTGCCAAAATCGTCTATGGCTATTTTTACTCCCATACTTCTAACTTTGTCTATAAATTTTTTGGTTACGTCGAAGTCCTCTATGCCTTCGCTTTCGAGGATCTCAAATATTAATCTTTTAGCTGTGTCTTCGTTTTCTTTTATAAGTAGTTCTATATATTTTACCGTTTCAATATTTACTATATCGTTTAAAGATATATTGACCGAAAAATATTTATCACTATCTTTAAATTTTTCAAAACTTTTTTGAAGCATAATTTT
>JAADDL010000015.1 GCA_013153915.1 Campylobacterota bacterium | reverse complement strand
GGTCCTATGTTTGACGGTAGATATATTGATTGGGATACGGCTATAAAAAGATATAGCATGTTCAAAAGAGAGGAGAGGGTTGCAGATCTTGACTATGCTTGTAGAAAAGAAGGAGGATGCAGATCATGGCAAAAGTAAGACCTAGAGTTCCGATGAGGGAACAGACTCCGCTCACAAGGATACACAATTTTCAATCCGTTCCCTACGGTTATAATGAAGATGAAGCTGTGGAGGAGGCTACAAGATGTATAAGATGTAGAAAACCCTCTTGCGAGCCGGCATGTCCGGTGACTATAAGTATAAAAGATATGAATATCCTTATATCTCAAAGAAAGTTCAAAGAGGCTTATTTGCTTGTTAAGGAGGATAACTTTTTTCCTGCGTGTTCTGGTAGAGTGTGTCCTCAAGAGAGGCAGTGTGAGGGTGCTTGCATACTTGAAAAACAGGGTCAGCCCGTTTCTATCGGAAAACTTGAAGCTTTTATAGCTGATTGGGGTAGAAATCACGAGGTAGAAGTTGAGCAGGTAAAAAATGAAAATAGTGATAAAAAGATAGCCATAGTCGGTTCGGGACCCGCGGGGTTGGCGTGTGCTGCGGAGTGTAGAAAATTTGGTTATGATGTGACCGTTTTTGAGACTCTTCATAAAGCGGGAGGAGTTTTGACTTATGGAATACCTGAGTTTAGACTTCCTAAAGATATAGTAGATGATGAGATAAAAAAATTGGTAGAATCGGGAGTGAAACTTGAACTCAACCATACGGTAGGACAAAATATAACCTTTGAAGAGCTTAAAGAAAAGTTCGACGCAATATTTTTGGGCGTGGGAGCGGGAGCTCCTAGGTTTATGGGGATAGAGGGAGAAAAACTCGATGATGTTTACTCCGCAAACGAGTTTTTGATAAGGGCAAACCTTATGAAAGCTTATAAATTTCCCGAGTGGGATACTCCTATAGACGTCGGTAAAAAGGTGGCCGTCATAGGAGCCGGAAATGTGGCTATGGACGCGGCTAGAACGGCTTTGAGACTTGGTGCGGGTGAAGTAAATATCATATATAGAAGAACTAGAAAGAAAGCTCCCGCAAGAGCCGAAGAGTTAAAGCACGCCCTTGATGAGGGCATCATGTTTCATGAGCTTGTAAACCCCGTTAGATTTATCGGTGACGATAACGGATTTGTGATGGCGATTGAGCTTGTTAGGATGGAGCTTGTGGCTGAAGGAGGCGAGGGTAGAATGGTGCCCAAACCCATAGAGGGTAGCAACTTTATCATGCAGGTTGATACCGTCATCGAGGCTCTTGGTACCGTGCCGAATAGACTATTTTTATCAAGAACTCCCGAGATAAAGACAGACGATAGAGGAGTTATCGAGATAGACGAGAACTATATGACAAATATAGAAGGTGTTTTTGCCGGAGGAGACGCTAGTAGCGGTGCGGCAACCGTTATAAAAGCTCTCGGAGAGGGTAAAAAGGCGGCTAGGAGTATCTTTACATATTTAAACGGTTAGTTTGGGGATTTTTTATCGGTAACGAGTTTGAGAGAAGTCTCTTTGTTTTTGTGTTTTGTCTGATGGGGGCAAAATTCAAAATATACATACCAACTAACTATCTCATATGTCGTGTATGAGATCTCCAACTGGTCCAAAGGTGCGTATGATGTACGCATCTTTGCCGCCAAAACTCCCGAAGCTATCTGTAAAAATAGAAATATACCTATGCTTATGAGAATATCGTCATACGATAGCCAAAACCACAATCCAAACAAAAAGGGCACTATATAAAATAAAGATGTTAAAAGTAGTGCCGCTATTTTGCAAAAACCGCTTAGTTTGGGTATAGGCTCTATGGGCGGTATATCTTGCAAAATCGACCTATTTTAAGTTGATAAAGTTTAAAGGAATGTCCAAATCTTTCTCTTTGACGGCTTTTATGCAAGTTTGTAGATCATCTATGGATTTGCCAGTAACCCTAACGACATCTCCCCTGATAGAGGGTTGAACCTTTAGTTTTAGGGCTTTTATCTCTTTAACGATCTTTTTGGCTTCATCGCTATCTATCGTATCTTTGATACTTATAAGAACTCTTACATTTCCTCCGCTTGCACTCTCTCTTTTTTGTTCGGATATAGCTTTTGGAGAGATACCTCTTTTTATCAATTTAGACAAAAGTACATCCTTCATAGCGTCGGCTTTATTGTCGCTTGAAGCTAGAAGCGTAAGCGTCTTGGCTTTTTCGTTGTAGTCTATCTCTGCCGTTAAACCTTTAAAGTCGTATCTATTTCTTATCTCTTTTTTTGCCTGCTCTATCGCATTTTTGAGCTCTTGCTTATCTATCTCGGCGCTTATATCGAAACTATGCTCTTTTGCCATCTTTCAACTCCTCTTTTATGTTTTGGTAAATCTTTTCTACTAACCTCTCTCTTGATTCTTTACTAGCCCATGCTATGTGCGGAGTGATAAAGAGTCTATCTTTGTTTTTGATATTTAGCAGTGCGGAGTCCGCTTCTATGGGCTCTTTTGAAGTTACGTCAAGTCCTACGTATATATCTTTTTTATCCAAAGTTTTAGCCAAATCTTTTTCATTTACGATGCCGCCTCTGCCTAGATTTAGTAAAACAGCCCCCTCTTTTAAAAGAGATAACTCTTTTTTAGTGATGAGGTTGTTTGTTTTTTCGTTTAGAGGGGCATGGATGGAGATGATGTCGCTCTCTTTTAGTAGTTTTTTCAAGTCCACTCTTTTAAAATCGCTTGATCTGTTTTTGCCGCTTGTAGAGTAGTATGAGACATTACATCCAAAAGCGGTTGCTATCTTTGCCACCTCTTTGCCGATAGTGCCAAGTCCGATGATGCCCCACTTTTTATCCTTTATCTCAAAAAAGGGTTTGTCAAGATTTGTAAATATATCGCTTTTACTCCACTTTTTGCTTTTTGTGTATCTATCATAGTAGCAACTTTTGCCTATTAGATAAAAAAGCATACTAAATGTGTGTTGAGCTACGGACGGCGTGGAGTAGTCTTTGACATTTTTGACTTTTATACCTTTTTTTGTCGCATATTTTAAGTCGATATTATTCATCCCCGTTGCCGCAACACAGATGAGTTTTAGCTTTTTAGCCTGTTTGATAACGCTTTTATCGATAACGACTTTGTTAGTTATGATGATGTCGGCATCTTTGACTCTGCTTGGGGTTTGATGTTTTTTAGTCGTTTTGTACGCTTTGAAATTTCCCAATTTTTTAAATCTCTTTAATGATACATCTTTGCCTACGGTTTTTGCGTCTAAAAATATTATCTTCATCTCTTCTTCTTTTTATTTTTTTTCTTTTTCTTGCTCTTTTTGTCACTCTTTTGTTTGATATTCGTATCTATTACCTCTACACTTTCGATTTTGGGTAGAGCGTATTTTTCATTCATAAGATGTAGTATCTGTTTTAACTGTTCGTCTCTTGTGGCAAATATTTGTTCTAACTCTTTTTTAGATTTTTCCAAGATCGAGATCTTCTCTTCTATGAGTTTAGACCTCTCTTTTTCAAGATGTTTAACCCTCTCTTTTAGTTCGCTAACTTCGTTTTCAAGATAACTAACATATTTATCATTTGTATCGCTGTTAGTTTTTCTTGTTTTGACACTTTTTTTCGGTTCGATATTTTCATCTACTACGACATATTTTAACCCCTCTTCTACGACGGTTTTGAGTTTGCCTCTTCTAACTCTGTTATATATCGCCTCTTTCGTTATGCCAAAATACTCCGCCGCCTGAGAAACAGTTAACTTTTTCATCATATCTCTTTTATATTTTCTACGATCTCTTTTGCCTGCTTTAAGGAGCTGTCGATCTCTCCGTAAACTAAAGCCACCGCCATTCTTCTGCCTTTATGGGTTTGAGGTTTGCCAAATATCCTAACAAAGCTGTTTTTCGTAAATGAGTTTTCGGGAACTTCAAATGTCGGTCTGAAGTTATCGGTAGTACTTTTGTATGCCGCACTAACGCCGCTACCGTATGTTATGTACTCCAAAGGAAGCCCGAGCACCGCCCTAACATGAAGAGCGAACTCGCTTTGAGATTGGGTGATCATCGTTACCATTCCCGTATCGTGAGGTCTAGGGCTAACTTCACTAAAGTACACTTCGTCGCCTTTTACGAAAAGCTCTACCCCAAAGATGCCTCTACCTCCAAGACCGTCAGTAATCTTTTTGGCTATCTTTTTGGCTTTTGCTTTTGCCGTTTCGCTCATCTGCATAGGTTGCCAAGAAAATATATAATCTCCGTCTTTTTGTTCATGACCTATCGGTTCGCAAAAAATAGTCTCCTTTTCATTCCTAACCGTTAGTAAAGTTATCTCATAATCAAAACTAACAAATTCTTCCACTATCAATTCGCTGGCATCCCCTCTAGCCTCTTTGGCTATATCCCAGCATCCCATCAAATCCTCAAAGTGATAAGCTATGCTCTGCCCGTGACCGCTACTGCTCATGACGGGTTTTATAACACAAGGAAAGCCGAGCGCTTTTGCAGCGATAACTAACTCATCATAACTTTTTACAAACCTATATCCGCTTGTTAGCAAACCGAGCTCTTTTGCCGCAAAGACTCTAATATTTTTTCTATTCATTGTTTTATTGACCGCTTCGGCGTTAGGTATCACGCAAAAGCCCTCTTTTTCGGCTTCAAATAGGGCTTCTATGTTGATGGCTTCGATCTCGGGAAGTATGTAAGTGGGCTTTTCTCTTCTTATGACTTCTAAAACTTGCTCTTTATTTTTCATATCGATAACATAACTTCTGTTAGCCACAAGGTGAGCCGGAGCGTTAGGGTATGAGTCGATAGCTACGACTTCCACTCCAAGCCTGTTGGCTTCGATAGCGACCTCTTTTCCGAGCTCCCCGCTTCCAAGAAGTAGCATCTTTATACTGTTGCTTTTTAAGGGTGTTGTTAGTATCATATCAATCCTTTGTTATTACTATACAAGATATGTTACTAAAAGTTAGTTAAAAAAATGATAAATAAAAAGTTGAAAATGTTTTAGAGAGTATTTTGCGGTCAAAAGACCGCAAAATTGTGTGGTTATAGCCTCGATTCGTATCGTCTAAGCATATAGAGTTTTTTGAGCATCTTTTTCTTTGCAGCGATTTTCTGTTTCTTTCGCTTCTCAGTTTTAGTCTCATAGTATTTTCTAGCTCTCGCTTCGGTAACTATCAAGTTACGATCGATCTGCTTTTTGAATTTTCTATAAGCTTCCTCAAAAGACTCTCTTGGTCCGACTTTAATACCTGGCATACAACATCACCACCTTCCGTAAAAAATTGAACTGACATTATATCCAAAAAATTCGTTATTTCAAAATGACGGGGGTGTGATGGCGCTTATGTAGGTGGCTTTTTTGTCGCTTTTGTTTTCTATCTTGTGAGGTATCTGAGGATCAAATCTGATGCTATCTCCCTTATGAAGCACGAAAGATCTATCTCCAAGCTCTATATGTATAGATCCCTCCAAAACAAGGTCGCACTCCTCTCCGCCTCTTGTGTGGGGTAGTTTCTCGTCCGTTATCCTGTTTGGCTCAAGCTCTACCAAAACAAACTCTATCTCTCCTTGAAGATCCGGTGTCAAAAGTTCGCACTTATATAGCGGATCGGGAAATGAGATCTTTTTTCTCTTATCTTTTCTAACGACAAAAAAAGTTTCATTGGATGAGAGCTTCTCTTTGCTTGACTCCTCCTCAAATAGTGA
>JAADDL010000090.1 GCA_013153915.1 Campylobacterota bacterium | reverse complement strand
CGAAAGGATATACGACCTTGCCGTAAACAAATATGGCTTTGATCCGAGTGATTTGGTATTTGATCTCTTGACATTTACGGTTGGAAGTGGAGATGAGGAGTATCATACGGCCGCTATCGAAACCATAGAAGCCATAAAAGAGTTTCATAAGCTTTATCCCGAAGTTGGTTTTGTACTTGGTATCTCAAATATCTCTTTTGGGTTGGCAAAGCACGCAAGAGAGTATCTAAATTCGGTATTTTTGCACCACTGCGTAGAGGCGGGGCTCTCTATGGCTATCGTAAATGTAAAAAATATCATTCCGATGCACAGGATAACCGACGAGCAGAGAAAAGTTTGCGAAGATTTGCTTTTTAACAGAAGAGAAGAGGGTGATCCTCTTTTTAGATTTATAGAGTTTTTCTCCGATGTCAAAGAGACAAATCAAGAGGAAGAGGATGAGGCATTTAAAAAACTAAGTGATGAAGAGAAGATAAAAAAATTATTGATTGACGGCGACAAAGAGAGGATGATGCCGCTTTTGGAAGAGGTCAAAGATAAAATTCCTCCTCAAAAGATAGTCAATGAGATACTTATAGACGCCATGAAAGTGGTGGGCGATCTTTTTGGGAGCGGACAGATGCAGTTGCCTTTTGTGTTGCAGTCGGCTGAAGTGATGAAAGCGGCAGTTGATTTTTTAAAGCCGTTTTTGCCCAAGGTAGAAAAAGAGAGTGAAACCACTTTGATACTAGGAACCGTAAAAGGCGATGTTCATGATGTGGGTAAAAATCTTGTGGATATCATACTTAGCAATAATGGTTTTAAAGTGGTAAATCTCGGCATAAAAGTCGATATAGAGGATTTTATCAAAGCTTATAAAGAGCATGATGCCGACGCTATTGGTATGAGCGGACTTTTGGTAAAGTCCACTTCCGTGATGAAAGAGAACCTCGAAACGCTTAAATCCAAAGGTATAGATGTGCCCGTGATACTGGGTGGTGCGGCACTGACGGATAATTTTGTGGAGGATTATTGTCGTCCGAACTACGACGGGTCTGTTTTTTACTGCAAAGATGCCTTTGAGGGCATAGAGGCAATGAGCAGAATAGAAAAAGGTATCACCGATACGACCCTTGGAAGCGAAAAAAAAGAGAAAAAACCAAAAAAACCGAAAAAAGAGTATGCTCCTATGCCATCTTTTGATGAGATAAAGATGCCAAGCAGGGTCGATGTGCCGATACCTCCGTTTTGGGGCAGAAGAGTCTTGGAGACGGATGTAAGAGAGATAGCCTTTGAGTGGATAAACCACAAATTGCTCTTTTCAAGAGCTTGGGGTTATAGCGGTAAGGGTATGAGTAAAGAGGAGAGGCAAAAGCAAAGAGATGAGGTGCTTTGGCCTTTGTATGAGAGAGTAAAGAGCGATATACTCAGGCTTGGACTCTTTGAACCCACTTTGTTATATGGCTATTTTCCAAGCAGGGGATATAAAAACGACATATTTATATTTGATGAGAAAGAGGGCTTTTTTAGTGACAAAGAGGCAAACAAAGAGCCGATAGAAAAGGTAAAACAAAGAGCTATAAAAACCCTATCGTTGCCAAGACAAAGAAGAGCGCCTTTTAGGTGTCTAAGTGATTATCTAAGAGATGATAGGCATGATGTTTTGGCTTTTAGCTGTGTAAGTGCCGGGAAGAGATTTAGTGAGTATGAAAAGGAGCTTTTTGCAAAAGGGGAGTTCAAAGAGTATCATCTCTTACACGGTATCAGTGTGGAGCTGGCGGAAGCTTTGGCGGAGATAGTCCATAAGCAGATAAGGCTCGATCTCGGTATAGCTGAAAATGAAGGACACTCTTTAAGAGATGTGAAGATGAGAGGTTATCATGGGTGCAGATACTCTTTTGGCTATCCGTCATGTCCAAATTTGGCAGACAATAAGCTGATATTTGATCTTTTGAAGCCCGAAGAGTTCGGTATAACTTTAAGCGAGACTTACCAAATGCATCCGGAACAGACTACGACTGCTATGATATTTCATCATAAAGAGGCGATATATTTCAATGTCGATTAGCCTATTTTAGCGTTTTAGCAACTATTTTTTTGTATAATAACGCCTTAAATTTTACAAAAGGAGAACTTGTGAAAAAACCTAAAGGATTCGGCAAAGCTTACTTTTCGCTTGCGGCGATATTGGCTTTTAGTTCATCTGCTATGATGGCAAGTCAAAATCAAAGCTATACGGACAGTAGCGATAATGCCACAGTCAGACAAATGATTGACGATAGCGGTGATGCCGTCAATGAAGATGACCCTATCGTTATATCGAAAAAGATAGAAGTTAAAGAGGTGGATGCCCCGTTTGCGTCTGAAATATATACCCAAAAAGATATAAAAAACTCTCATGCGAAAGATTTATATGACTTTCTAAACTCTCAAACATCAGTTACTACGCTTCCCTCATACGGCAATAGCTTTTCTCAGCTTATAGATATGGGCGGATACGGTTTGGAGAGCGGATATGAAAATGTTGTTATAACCGTAAACGGTAGAAGGCTTAATAATATAGATATGACACCTCAACTACTTTCTAACATACCTCTTGAGAGTATAAAAAAGATAGAAATTATAAAAGGTTCGGGTTCGGTTGAATACGGTGACGGGGCAAATGCGGGAGTTATTAATATCATAACAAAAGATTTTGACGGTGTTAGTTTGAGTACATATGTCGGCACTCACGGCCTATGGCATGCCGATGCAAATATAGGCATCAAACAGGAAAAGTTTGCGGTATCGGGCTTTATAAACAATACCGGTAGTGACGGAGATAGAGTGATAGCGAGTGACGGTACTAGAGATGACGGATACAGTAAAAATAAGGGATTTAAACTAACACTAACGCCTTGCGATAAGTTATCCGTATTTGTGGGCAAAACATTTTCTACGATAGATACCAAGTACGCAAACTCTTTGACTTTATCACAATATGAAGAAGACCCGAAAACGGTGCCGGATCCAAGTTGGGGCGCACCTTATAGTGAACAGTATTATAAAGACGATGTTTTAAGTTATGGAATGGATTATGATTTTGACGGTAAGCTCTCATTTGTTTTTAGAGGGAGCAATGAGGATAAATCATCAAACTATATAACATATAATTTATCAAACAAATATGATTATGATAGCTACAACGGTAGTTTATACTATAAAACAGAAAATGCCAAGTTAGTTTTAGGTTTGCAAAAATTTAACGGAAAAAGAGTAAATCAAAACACAATGGAAAAAGATGATCTGGGTTACTTTTTAAAAGGTAATTTTTTTATCGGTAAAAGCACTATCTCTTTAGGCGCTAGAAGAGAAAGAGTTGAGTATGATTACAGTAACGCTAGAAGTTCTTTGAGCGACGATATGTATCTAAACGCTTATGATTTCGGTTATAACTATAAACTAACAAACAATTCATCTTTGTTTGTAAATATAAATCGCTCTTTTGAGGCTCCCGACGTGGATAGGTTTTTTAGTTACGATTTTGCTAATAATAGTTATACTTTTAACGGTTTTATCAAGCCGGCAAAAGTTAATAACTATAATCTAGGTTACAACTACTTTAAATATCCCCATAGATTTAAATTTAGCGCATTTTACGCAAATGTTAAAGACGAGATATACTATAATGCCGCCACTTGGCAAAATACTAATCTTAACAAAACCAGGAAATACGGCTTTACATTACAAGAGAAGTATAATATACACTACAATCTTTTTGTAAAGTTAAACTACTCCTTTGTCGATACGAAGATAAAAGAAAACAGTAGCGATCCATCCATAGAGGGCAATGAAATCCCCGGAGTCTCAAAGCATAACCTAAAAGTATCCATAGGCTACAATCCTACCTATAAACTATCTTTGCTTTTATCTCATACATATAGATCAAAAGCTTATGCAATGAGCGATTTTGATGAGAGTTACGGTAAGATGGACAGCTATAATTCGACCGATTTTTCTATAGGCTATAAACTTAAAAAGTTAAATCTATTTGCCAAAGTAAACAATATCTTTGACAAGAAAAACGCTCTATTTGTTGATAGCGGGTATGCTTTAGGCGTATATCCGGTAAATTACGAAAGGACATTTATGTTCGGAGTGAGTGTTAAGTTTTGATAGATTATAGATACTATCTATGGTATAAATTTTTTAACTCTTTATTTTTGGGTTTGAGTGTAGGGAGTATATTTGTGGTATATACTCCCCTAAAACCCTCCATATTTTCTCTAGGCGGTATAGCTTTGGCGATAGGTATGTTGATAATCGCAAAATTTTACGAAAAGATTATGAATATAAAGTATTTTTTCTATATCACTATGTTTGTTGAGCTAACCGTTTTGAGTTTTGTTATCTTTTTCTTGCTTTTTAAATACTCCTATATGAGTGCCTTGGTGGTTTATCTCGGATATCAACTAACATTTGTTTTCGGTAGTTATCTTGTAAGGATGGAGACGGTTGCGTTAAAAAAAACCGTGCTTTTATCTTTTGCCGATATTATGAAGCAAAAAGGGTATCTTGTAGGGCTTGTAGTATCATATCTTTTTTATAAAACGCTTGATTTTTTCGGTATCATAGATAAGCAAACACAAGTTTACTATCTGCATTTTATACTGTTGGTATTGGAGATAATCATACTTATCTTGGTATATAAATCTTTTGAAAAATATGATAAAATAACCGACTAAAATCATAAGGGAGCGGTTTGATGAAGTTTGATAAAGCCTTTTTTACGAATCTTATAGCTTTTTTATTGGTGGTAGCCTCTTTTTTTGTGCCACCAGTATATAGAGACTATTTATACTATACCGGACTTTTTGCGCTTTCGGGAGCCATAACAAATCAGCTTGCTATCCATATGCTTTTTGAGAAAGTTCCTTTTTTGTACGGTTCGGGTATCATAGCTTTAAAATTTGAGGATTTTAAAAGATCTATAAAAAATCTTATAATGGAGCAGTTTTTCACCAAAGAGCAACTGGATGATTTTTTCAAAAAAGAGGAGTCAAATATCGATTTATCCTCCATCATAGAGCAGACCGATTTTACTCCCGCGTATGAAGCTTTAAAGCAGAGTGTTATGGAGTCGAGTTTTGGCGGTATGCTAAATATGTTTGGCGGAGAAAAAGCTTTGGAGCCTTTAAAAGACAGTTTTGTAAAGAAACTTAAAAGTTCCGTTGTTTCCATAACAAAAAGTGAAGCTTTCAATCAAGTCTTGCAGAATAGTTTAACAAATTCTAATGTTAGTGAAGATTTGATAAAAAAGATTGAAAAGATAGTCGATAAAAGACTTGATGAACTAACCCCAGATATGGTTAAGGAAATCATCAAAAATATGATAAAAGAGCATTTGAGTTGGCTTGTTTTGTGGGGTGGAGTTTTTGGAGGATTGTTGGGGTTGTTGTCTACATCTTTGCAAAACTTAAATATATGGTGAAAATATAGAAAACAAAGAGGTGGCAATCAGTAAAAACGTTATTATTTTTTTTAGTTTTTTGGCATCGAGTTTGTTGCCGAGTTTCACGCCAAATAGCGTTCCTATCACGACTACGGGTGTAAAACAAAGACCTATGATAAAATACTCCAAAAGTTCATCTCCGAAATTTAGATAAAGAAGTATCAAAAGCACCGGAGAAGCGGCAAAAAATAGTGCGCTTAAAAAAGCTCTAACTCTAAGGGCACTCCAGTTTTGAGCCATAACCCAAAGTATCACGGGAGGTCCGCCTATGGCTACGGCTCCAAGTGT
>JAADDL010000121.1 GCA_013153915.1 Campylobacterota bacterium | reverse complement strand
TAGACGAGGATACTTCGAGCGCTTCCATAAAAGAGTATATAAAAGAGATTATAAAAAACGAAGATAGAAAAAAACCTATAAGCGACAATAAGATACTGCAACTCATAGAGAAGAAATTCGGTATCAAGATAGTAAGAAGAACTATAACCAAATACAGAAAACAGCTAGGCATCGCCGGCTCAAGCGAAAGAAAAAAACTGTATCTGCTTCAATAATTAAATATTTCTAAAAATTTATCAGGGTTTATATAAAATATAAAAGTCTTTCTCTTCGGTTTCAATTCTTGATTGTAAAACTTTACCTATAGCACTAAGTTCTTGTAAAAATTGTTCGAGATATTTATCGTTGAAGTCAATAGCTTCGTATCTTTTTAAAAACGCTAACACATCTTTGTATATTTTTTCTGCAGACATTGCCATTTCGTTGATAAATCTCTCTTCTTGTGTTCCTTTGTAATAGTTGTTTAAATATGTATATAGTTGAACTTTTTCACTGTAATTGTGTATTTCAAAGTTTAGTTTAAAGGTCTTTAAAGATTGCTTGAGTGCCTTGTATTTTCTACTTTTAGCGAATTTGGATATTTTGGTAAACTCTTCAACCAGTTGTTTGTGATCCTTAATCAACTGAGATATCAATCCTTTATCATATGGTATGCCACTAGTCTCTGATGATTTTGTATTTTTTGTATTTTTATCATAATTATCTTGCGATCCACCAAAAAGTTTACCGAAAAACCCCATTTAAGACCTCCTTGTGATAAGCCCTATAAATCTATCATAAGATAAATATTTTACTCGATTATAACGATTATAACATAGTATACTATTTTAAATCTTAAATTATTTTATGATTATACATATATATTCAGCAAAATTATCCTATAATCACGCAATTAATTAATAAAAATTAAAGATATAGGGATATTTTTGACAAACAGTGTAGCGTGTGATCATTGTCACTTGGAATTTGATGAAAAAGTGATGATAAAAGATGAGGTTGACGGGGAGATTAAATATTTTTGCTGTAAAGGATGCCAAGGTATCTACCACTTGCTAAGAAGCGAAGGGCTTGACGACTTTTACGAAAAGGTGGGAAGCAACAAGCTTGAGCCGCCTAAAAATCCTGATGATGATCTTCATAAATTTGACCTTGAAGGGTTTAAAAATAAGTATATAACCGAAAAAAACGGACTTTACGAGATAAATCTCATCATCGAAGGTATCCACTGTTCGGCTTGCGTGTGGCTAAACGAAAAGGTGCTTCATCAAACCGAAGGCATCGTTGAGGCGAGTATAAACTATACGAACAATAAAGCCAAGATAGTATGGGATCCAGATACCATAAAACTTTCACAAATTATAGAGAAGATAAGAAGTATAGGTTACAACGGGTATCCTTACGATCCAAAACTCCAAGAAGAAAGAGCCAATAAAGCTAGAAGAGACTACTACTCAAGACTGCTTGTGGCTATATTTGCCACTATGAATATAATGTGGATAGCCATAGCTCAATATACGGGATACTTTACCGGCATGAGAAGCGATATGAAGAATGTTTTAAATATCGCCGAATTCATTTTGGCTACCCCGACTCTTTTTTATACCGGATGGGTCTATTTTAGAGGGGCGTATTTTGCTTTGAAAAATAGATTTATCAATATGGATGTCCTTGTGATAACGGGTGCTACTTTGGCTTATATCTACTCCATTTATGCCATGGTAACACATACGGGAGAGGTCTATTTTGACTCTGTGACTATGATCATAACTTTTGTATTTGTGGGTAAATATCTTGAAGTTTTAAGTAAAAAAAGAGCCGTTGACGCTATGGATAGCATAATGGGCTCTATACCCACCGAACTAACCGTAGTAAAAGATGGTGAAAAGAGTATCATAAGTATAGAAGAGGTTGAAGTAGGCGACATCATAGAGATAAAACCGGGTGAAAAAGTGGTGGTTGACGGGGTTATAGTTTCCGGTGAGGGCAACTTTGATCTTTCGAGTTTAACCGGAGAGAGTGAGCCTGTGTATAAAAAAGAGGGCGATGAGATACTAAGCGGTTCTATCTGTCTTGATAGCGCTATAAGATATAGGGCTACAAAAGATTTCAAACACTCTATGCTCTCAAGTATCGTATCTCTTTTAGAAGAGTCCATCTCTAAAAAACCTTCCATAGAAAAGCTTGCGGATAAGATTTCGGGATATTTTTCTCTTGCTATACTTAGTATCGCTCTTTTAGCATTTATAGGATGGTATATACATGGAGTAGGTTTTGAAAGAGCTTTGATCATAGCCATCTCGGTTATAGTGATAGCTTGTCCTTGCGCTCTTGGACTTGCTACTCCCATGGCGGCTTTGATAGGGATAAATACCGCTTCAAGCAAGGGGATACTCTTTAAAGAGGCTGAGTTTTTGGAAACTATGGCAAAAAGCGATACTCTTTTGCTTGATAAGACAGGTACTATCACCGAAGGCAAACCCAAAGTGGTAAAAGCTGAATTTTTAAAAGATTTTGATAAAAATATCCTCTACTCGCTTGTTAAGAGTTCAAATCATCCCATCAGCGAAGCGATAGCGAAATATCTCCAAGAGTTGAACGATAAATCCAAAGAGTATATCTTGAAAGATAGAAAAAATATAGAAGCAAGAGGCATAGAGGCTAGATATGAAGATAGTTTGATTTTCGGCGGAAATTTGGAGCTTGTAAAAGAAAGAGGCGTAAAGTTTGATAAGGATTTTGACGGGAGTGTTTTTGTATTTGTTATAGATAGTGAAGCCGTGGCATATTTTGAGCTAAAAGATGCGCTAAAAAAGGATGCCAAAGAGGCTATAAGCGAGATAAAAAAGAGAGGCATAAAGCCGGTGATGCTAACCGGAGACAATGAAAAAGTCGCCAAAGAGATAGCTAAAGAGGTGGGAATAGAGGAGGTTTATCACTCGTTATTTCCAAAAGATAAAGCCGACATTGTGGATAGATTTCATACTCAAAAAAAGATAGTTATCATGGTGGGTGACGGTATCAACGACGCTTTGGCTCTCTCAAGAGCCGATATAGCTATAAGTATGGGTAGCGGAGCGGATGTGAGCGTAGAGGTGAGTGACGTGGTGCTGTTAAATGACGATATGAAAAGTTTGCTTGATGCTATAAAGATAAGTAAAAAGGCTTACTCTACCATTAAAGAGAATTTTGCACTCTCTATCGTTTATAACTCCATTACTATACCTTTGGCGGTTATGGGATATGTTATGCCTTTGGTAGCGGCTTTATCTATGTCGTTAAGCTCCCTTATCGTGGTGGGTAATTCGTTTAGAATAAGGAAATTAAAATGAGTAGCGGTATAGTTGCTATGATGTTAGGTGTTTCGACATTTTTGGGAGCTCTTGGACTTTTGGCGCTTTTATGGGGGCTTAGAACGGGGCAATTTGATGACCAAGAAAAATTTTTAGAGGGCGCTAAATATGATAGCGAAGATGAGTTGAAAGATGCTGTAAATTTGGAAAAAAGAAAAAAAGAGATATTGGAAAAGAAAAAGAGAGAAAAGAAGGAGAAGAGTTACTCTCCTCCCGATTGATTATTTTATGCCAGCTATATACTCAGAAACAGCTTTTATATCAGCATCGCTGTAAGATGCGACTTGACCTTTCATAACACCCTTCATAGATCCACCGTATGTTCCGGCTTTATATCCTTCAAGAGCTTTTGCAATTTTTTCTGCAGACCACCCTTTTACGACTTTAGAAACACCGAGAGCTTTTTTGCTAAAGTCAGCTCCGTGACATCCGGCACATTTAGCCGCTAAAGCTTTTCCGTCGGCAGCCATCAAAGATATAGTTCCAGCCGCTACCAATGCAACAATTGCTAATTTTTTCATATATTCTCCTTAAATTTAGTTTTGTAATTATATCTATTTTTTCTTTATGAAAGCTTATTTTAAAAAGTAAGCTTTATTATATTATTTGATAGTTTGAAAAATTATACTATAATTAGCACCGAAAATTTTTTACAAGGTTAAAGATGAAAAAAATCGCACTTTTGTTACTTGGAATATCGTTTTGTGTCGTATCTTATGCTAAAGATTCGAGTTGTACCGATGATGGGTATCTAAGCTTTCAAGATAAAAAAAATCAAAGTGTGGAGTCGCTGGAGAAAATATTAAAAAAAGACCCTAACGATTTAGAGTGTGCCGTTGGATTGGTTAATATGTATCTAAAAAAGGGCGATGTTTCAAAAGGGTTTAAACTTTTGATGGAAATATACAAGAAAAACCCCGAATTTATAAAATCTAAAAAGATATCAAAGATAGTTCATGTGGCTCAGTATATCACCGAATTGGAAAAAAAGGCAAAAGAAGAGAATAAACCAAAATATTGGAATATGCTCGGAACGAACTATTATAAAATGGGAGTTTTCAAAGAAGCGGCGGAGTGTTATAAAAAAAGTTTAAAACTAGACCCTACCCAGATCGAGCCTAAATTAAACCTCTCAATCTGTCTATCAAGAACGGGACAAAAGTATAGAGCCCTTGAAAATCTTATGGAAATTCTAAAAAAAGACAAGGATAATTTTTATGCCAACTATTATGTTGGAAAAATATTGAAATACCAGATAGGAGATAAGCAAAAAGCTAAAACATATCTCGAAAAAGCTCTAAAGCTATGCAAACAAAACAAAAAGAATCTTGAGAAAGAACTATATGATATGTATATAAAAGATTTAACCAATGAGCTTAGAGATTAACATATTTTGATACTATTTTGATATAATATTATTGCCAAATCAAAAATTTTACAATCTGTAAGTATTTGTTGCGGTAAATCCAATAACTTGGTGATAGAAGAAAACATTGAATTTAAAATATTACAAACCTAATCTAAAAAAATTATTTTTTAGCTGTCTAGATAGTGTTAAGAGAGTGCAAATATAAATGAAAGATAAAATTGAATACGCTTTTGCAAAAATCCTAATCTTTTTAGTAAAATTTTTGCCAAACTTTTTAGTTTATAAAATAATGAAATTATTAGCAAAAATAGTATTTAAATTTGAAAAAAGACGAAGTCATTTAACAAAAATCAATCTTAAAGCAGCATTTAAAAATTTAAGCGAAGATAAGATTGTTAAATTGGCTCAAAGTGCATATGATAGTTTGGCTATAACTGTTGCTGAAATCATTATGATGTTAAATGATAAAGTGGATTTAAATCAAATGGTAACCAATAAAGATGAGTTTTTAGCTAAAATACAACACTATACACAAAATACTCACAATGGTATTTTATTAATTACGGCACATTTTTCAAATTGGGAACTTGCTGCTGCTTTTATGGCTTTAAATGGATATCCTATTACTGTTGTTGGCAGAGAGGGTAATAATAAATTGATTGAAAAAAACATTACCACACCTTTTAGAGAAAAGTATGGAAATAAAAATATATACAAGAAAAAAGCTATGATAAATATCATTAAAGCTATTAAAAATGGGCAATCAGTAGGGTTGATGATAGATCAAAAAGCAGGGGGAACAAATAGTGTCAAATCTAAATTTTTTGGAATGGATGCCGACACTATCAGTTCGGTTGCAGTTTTGAAACTCAAGTATAATCCTCTTGTTTTACCCGTTTTTGCTATAAGAAATAGTGACGGTACATACAAAATAGAGGTTTTAGAACCTGTGGAGTACAAAGCTGAAGAAGAGAACGGTAAGGATAAAAAAATAGAGAAAATGACGCAAAAGTATAATGATATTTTAGAAGAGATTATTAGAAAATATCCTGAACAGTGGTTTTGGATGCATAATAGATGGAGATTGGTTTGATTTTGATTTTAAGCGACGGAAAGCCTG
>JAADDL010000109.1 GCA_013153915.1 Campylobacterota bacterium | reverse complement strand
TTAGGATTTGCTCAAACGCTTTTTCGCCCACAAATCTACTGCCTTCAAAAAAGCTATCGTCATTTGCGTTTATAACGCCCATCACTTCTACACGGTCATTGTCGGGTAAGTTTATATAGCTTTTTAAATCTTTTGTCAACTCTTTAAGTCCGAAAGGTTGCAAAGACTCTTTTTTGACAAGGAGTTTTAGCTGTTTATCCGTCGCCAAAAGTAGAGCATCGGTTTTCTCTTGCATATTTAGTATTGTGTTTTTGTGTACGGCAAGATCGGCTCCTATGGAGAGTGCGTCTTGTTTTAGTATGAGAGCCGCCGGCGTTTTGATCTGCTTTATGTATATAAAATTGATCTCCATCTTATCTTTTAAAAAAGATATTCCCTCTTTTGTGACGCCTATTTTTTGCAAAAGTGCCGTTTTGTCTGTACCGTTTGATAAAAGTATCGTTTTCATAGCGGTATCACCTTAGTATCTATCTTGTTTTTTATCTCTTTCGAAAATCGCAAGCAAAACGCTACTAAGCAAAAAATCACTTCTGGAATTTAGCTCGGCAAGTTTTAAAGCGTTTTCAAATACTCTTAACTCATCTTCGTTTAAGATGATATGATATGTGTGTATAGCCTCGTACAGTATATTTTGTATCAACTCTTTTAGTTCGCTTTTTGTCATCTTTTGGTGCTGTTTTATAAAAGAGAATATATCGTTTAGACCCATTTTTCGAAGGTCGATATCTATCGGTTCTCTCTCTTTTTTTGTTGAGATATTGACTATTTGTAACCTTGAGCGTATAGTTGGCAAGAAGTTTGACTTTGAATTTGATATGATGATAAAAACGGTATCTTTGGGCGACTCTTCAAGTATCTTCAAAAGAGAGTTTTGAGCGTATATATTGAAAGCTTTGGCACATATGAGTATGTATTTTTTTCCCTCCTCTTTTATATACGCCTCTTTTGTAATTTCTCTTGCGTCTTCGGTCAAAAATTCGTCTTTGCAGAATATTTTTACCGTTTCGCCTTCGATACTTTGTAAAACTTGCTCTTTGGCGTCTTCAAAATCATCGCTTATGATGATTTGATTTGTCAAGATGTGAAGTTTGTTCACCCCAAGTCTTCCATCGTAAGTTCCGAGTATAGTAACGCATCGATACTTTTGTCGAACAATCTTGCCAACTGTATCAGCTTCAAATCCAACAAATCGTCTTCGGAACTGAGATAAAAACTGTTTTGTATCTGCTCGTCAAGTATCCACAAAAAGCTTCCCTCATGATGTTTGGCTATCTTGGCTCTGGGGCTGTCGCTTTTGCCGATATAAAAGAAAAGATATCCGTTTGGATACGATATGCTTAACATATCCTCAACGGTATCTATCTTGCCTTTACTGTTGGCTTCGTCGATATCGCACAATAGCTCTTCATATCTAACAAGAGGCAAAAAAGGTCTGTTTTTTTCAAAACCGTTGAGTCTGCAAGTGAGATATTTGCCAAACCACTCTCTTTGCTTATCGGTAACGATGATGGTCGTATAGCCTTGAAATATGCTTTTTAGTGCGGATGCGGCAAGCGGTACCCACTCAAATCTTCTCTCCTCCATCCAACTCATCAAAGATTCATCCTCTCTGATGGTCTCAAGCGTCCAAGTGAGAAATCTTTGCATTATTCGGCTCTATCCAAATGGTAAGCTTCATGCAGGGCTCTTACCGCCAACTCTCCGTACTTTTCGTCTATTACCATAGAGACTTTTATCTCGCTGGTGCTTATCATCTGTATATTGATATTTTCTTTGGCAAGAGTATCGAAAGCTTTAGAGGCTACTCCGCTATGAGACTGCATACCTACGCCCACTACCGAAACTTTTACAATCTTCGGGTCAAACTCAAGAAGTTCGGAGGCGTTTAGCTCGTACATAACCTTTTTTGCACCGTCAAGTTCATTTTCGGGGACGGTAAAGCCCAAGTTCGTCACTCCGTCAAGTCCGACATTTTGTATAATCATATCTACATTTATATTTTCTTTGGCGAGTCTGTTGAAGATTTTGGCGGCGATACCCGGCTCGTCTTTTACTCCCCTTAAAGTTACTCTAGCTTGGTTTTTATCGAGTGCTATTCCGCTTACGAGTGGTTGCTCCATGATATTTTCTTCCTTTGTGATTAGTGTTCCTTCGTTATCGTTAAAACTGCTTCTTGTGACTAAATTGACATCCAATTTTTTAGCAAGCTCTACCGACCTGTTTTGCAAGACTTTTGCTCCCAAACTGGCAAGTTCGAGCATTTCATCATAGCTTATCATATCAAGTTTTCTAGCTTTTGGCTCTATCCTGGGATCAGTGGTGTAAACACCGTCAACATCGGTATATATCTCACACAAATCGGCTCTCAAAGCTCCCGCTATCGCTACCGCACTAAGGTCGCTTCCTCCTCTGCCGAGAGTCGAAACCTCTCCGTCGTTTGTGATGCCTTGAAAACCCGCTACGACAACAATCTCGCCTTTTTTCAAGTGGCTCTTTATCTTGTTTGCGTCTATCTTATCTATCCTTGCGCCCGTGTGGATGTTGTCCGTGTATATACCCGCTTGTCTTCCCGTGAGTGCAGTGGCTTTGTGTCCTTTGGATGTTAAGGCTATGGCTAAAAGCGAGCTTGTCACTCTCTCCCCCGAGCTTAAAAGCAAGTCCATCTCTCTTTTTGGCGGATTGTCCGTAAAATACTTAGCGTACTCTATGAGTTTATTTGTCTCTCCGCTCATAGCCGAAACGACGACGACTACATCGTTTCCTTGCTCTTTTGTCTTTATAACTCTTTTGGCGACTTCGTCTATCCTCTCAAGGTTTCCTACGCTTGTGCCGCCGTACTTTTGAACTATCAACATCTATAAATATCCCTCTTTTTTAAAATAGTTTAAAACCTCTTTGTATATAGGTCTTTTAAAATATATCACATAGTTGAAAACATCTTTATATTTGACAAATTTATAGCTGTCAAATTCGGGATGTTTTGTGTTTAAGTTTATCTTAGCGTCCTCTTTTAGTCTAACAAGAAAATATTTTTGTATTTGACCGTCGTAAGGATACATCTTTTTTGCTATGATATTTGGAAAATCGTAACTAACCCACTTGGGATATTCGGCGATTATCTCTACTTTGTTTGTGCCTATCTCCTCTTTTAGCTCTCTAAAAAGGGCTTCTTTGGGCGTTTCGCCTTCGTCGATACCGCCTTGTGGAAATTGCCAGCTATCTTTTATGTCGTTTCTGCTTGCGATAAATATCTCGCTTTTAAACGGGTATTGTGAAGATACCACGATAGCCGCAACATTTGGTCTGTATCTCTTTTTTCTTTTTTCCATTTTCATTCTTGATATAATTTTGTGTATAATTTTATCAAAATTACTATTAAGGTTTTATTTGTTACTCTATATTCATATCCCTTTTTGCGAAAGCAAGTGCTACTACTGCTCTTTTAACTCTTTTGCGGGCAAAGAGGGGCTAAAAGGCGACTACGCAAAAGCCCTTATAAAGCAGTTTGGATATGAAAAAGAGAGATTTGATATACAAAAAAGCTCCATAGATACCGTTTTTATCGGCGGAGGTACGCCGTCGGTATTTGATGAAAAGTATTTTCAAATACTATTTGACGAGATATCGCCCTATCTAAAAAAAGATGCCGAGATAACTACCGAGGCAAATCCAAACAGCGCAAATCCGAAGTGGCTAAAATGTCTAAGAGAGTCGGGAGTCAACAGAGTAAGTTTCGGCGTTCAAAGTTTTGACGATAAAAAACTAAGATATCTTGGCAGAAATCATGACTCTTTGTCCGCTAAAAAAGCTATATTAAACGCTTTTGAAGCGGGGTTTGAAAATATCTCTTTAGATTTGATACACGGTTGCGAGACGGATGATAGAAAAATCTTAAAAAAAGATTTGGATATAGCCTTCGGATTGCCTATCAACCACATCAGCACATACCATCTTAGCATAGAAAAAGGGACGAGATTTTATAAAAACGGCTTTTACGCCAAAAATGATATCGACGAACAAAGATGGTTTTATCAAGAGATTATCGATAGAGGTTTTAGGCAATATGAGATATCTAATTTCGGCAAATATATCTCAAAACACAATCTTGGATACTGGAGGTATGAGGATTATATAGGTCTTGGTGCGGGTGCGGTCGGTTTTTTGAAAGATAGGAGATTTTATCCGCATAAAAGTGTAGAAAAATATATAAAAGAGCCCTGTTTTTTTAAAGAAGAGAGGCTTAGTGCGGAAGATATCAAAACCGAAAAGGTTTTTTTGGGCTTGAGGTCGATAGCGGGTTTTAAAGAGAGTATCTTAAATGAAAAGGAGAAGACAAAGGCGGATATCTTGCTGTCGGAAAAGAAGATATATAAAAATGAAGGAGTTATTTTCAATAAAGATTATCTTTTAAGTGATGAAATAGCGCTTTTTATTTTGTCGTAATTTATAAAATAATATCTTTTTTATGATATTTCAGCTAAAATGTGCGAAATTTTAATTGGGAAAAGTATAAATGTTCGGAATGGGTTTTTCAGAGATTTTAATCATCTTGGTAATAGGAATAATATTTTTGGGTCCCGAAAAACTACCGGTCGCCATGGTAAAAGTGGCAAAGTTTTTCAACGCTTTAAAAAAGACGGTAAACGAAGCTAAAGACAGTATCGACCAAGAGTTGAAGATTCAAGAGTTAAAAGCCGAAGCTATGGAGTACAAAAAGAAGCTCGAAGAGAGTACGGGAAGTATAAAAAACTCTATCTATACCGATGAATTTGAAAAGATACGAGAAAGTACGAGTGATGCGGCTAAAACACTCAATGAAAGCATAGAAAATATAGCAAAACCTCTAAAAAACGAAACGAAAATAAAAAACGATACCAAAGAGCAGTCGGAGAAAAAACAGATAAAAGCCGATGAAAAAAAGCCGAAGGATGAAGATGTTTGAAGAGTTAAAACCTCATATAGCCGAACTTAGAAAAAGGCTCGGCATATCTTTAGCGACGCTTATAGTTTTGTTTTTCGTCTGTTTTAACTACTGGGAGCCGCTTTTGGGCTGGATGATACAGCCTTTAAAAGACGTGTTGCCGTCAACTAGCGATATTATCTTTACAAAAGTGCAAGAGCCTCTCTTTACCGCTTTAAAAGTTTCGTTTTTTGCCGCCTTTATAGTCTCTTTGCCTATAATATTTTGGCAGTTGTGGCTGTTTGTAGCGCCCGGACTTTACGACCATGAGAAAAAGATGATACTTCCTTTTGTCTTTTTCGCTACCGCTATGTTTTTGATGGGTGCGGCGTTTTGTTATTTTGTGGTTATACCTTTTGGATTTGCCTTTTTGGTCAATTTCGGAGGAAAGCTTTTTACCGCGTTACCTAGTATCGGAGAGTATGTCGGCTTTTTTACCAAACTACTTTTTGGCTTCGGGTTGGCGTTTGAGCTTCCCGTTATCACATTTTTTCTTGCGAAGTTGGGATTGGTGACCGATAAAACTCTTATAGGATATTTTAGATACGCCATCGTTATCATCTTTGCCGTTTCGGCACTTTTGACGCCCCCTGATGTTTTGACTCAATTTCTCATGGCGGGACCTCTCATACTGCTTTACGGTTTTTCGATACTCATAGCCAAAGCCGTCAATCCTCATAAAGAGGAGGATGAAGAGGAGGGCGAAGAGAGTGAAGAAAAAGAGGATAGTGAATAATTGCCGAAAGATCCGCTTTTAGTCGATAGTTACGACTACAAACTACCCTCTCATCTTATAGCCTCTACCCCCGCAGAGCCTAGAGACTCTTGTCGTCTTTTGATATACGACAGACAAAACGACACCATAATCCACGAGAGATTTTATAA
>JAADDL010000131.1 GCA_013153915.1 Campylobacterota bacterium | reverse complement strand
GCCATGTGATAAAGAAATTATCTATCAGGGCTATCAAACCTACCGTCAAAATAAGGGCGATAGCAGTTATATATCTTTGTTTGTCTTTTAAAAACTTCTCTTTTATGTTTATCTTCTTTTCCATTTTTGCCTCTTTGTATTAAACCTTTATATCCAAAAGGTGGGGTTTGTCTTTTTGCTCCTCTTTCTCTTGCATCTGCTTTTTTAGCTTACTCTCCTCCTCTTTTTCACCCGTACTCTGGTCGCTTTTATCTCTTTCATGATCCTTTTCGGGGTCTATCTTGTAAGCTTCCTCCGCAGGCCTAACCTCTTCAACCTCTTTCTCTTTGTCGTTTACTATTTGAGCCGAGGCGCTATTTTGCAAATCTATACGGTTTTTCAAATCTATCTGTTTAGAGGCGGCGATTTGCATATTTTGATTTACATATATCGCTCCCTCTACCGGCGTAAGCGCCATATAAACTCCTTTTTATACTGTAACTCTTATCGTCTGATAATCCACATAATTAACTTGCGCCTCTTTTACAATCTTAACGTTCCTTCTTTTAGTAAAATCGACCAAATAGACACCTTTTGAACTCGTGCTAAATTTAACGCACAGATTTGCCGCAAACTCAATAACTTCAAACGGCAACTCTTTTTTATCGTTTCTTATTATAACATGTGTTGATGGAATATCCTTTAAATGTAGCCAAATATCGTTCATTTTACTATTTTTCAAAAGATAGGCATTGGCTTTTTCATTTTTACCGAGACTTATCTTGTAGCCCATAAAATAAAAATTCTCAACCCCGTCAAAACTCTTTTGTCTCCTCTTTGTCTTCTCTTTTTTCGGAAAATACAGCTTCAACTCATCCACACTTTTGACGCTTTTTACTATATTTTGTAAATTTTCCAAATACCTTATCTTGGAGTCGAGATTCTCTTTTTCTATATGAATGTTTTTAGATTTATTTTTTAACTTTTTGGACTCGTTATAGAGTATATCCGCAGCTTGAGAAGGCGTTTTTGCCTCTTTTGGAAGAGTTATCTCTCTTTTGTTTCCTTTAAAATCAAAAACTTCTATCTTTTTTTGATAGGGTTTGATGAGGTGCAGATTTGCCAGTATCAACTCCGCACTCTCTTTGAGTTTTTTGGATTTTTCCAAAAGCTCTTCCGGTTTTTTCAAGGAATTTTTTATCTTTTTGAGTTTTTCTATCTTTTTTTGTATCTCTATAAGTTTTTGGTTGATGGCTCCAAAAAGCCTCTTTTGCTCCCGTTTTTTAAACTCTTGATATAAAAAATCCTCAACATCGCCTATCTCTTTCTCCTGTTCCTTGGACTCAAAAGGCGGCAAATCCGGCAACGGCAAGCCGTTTTGTATAACCCTGTATGAAACGGAGGAGTCTATATGCCTTAGAGCTTCAAGTATCGTCATATCTTCATCAAGTATGATAAAGTTCGTATGCCTGCCCGTAAACTCCAGCTGCAAATATGTCTTGATAGCTTTATAGCTCCTCTTTTGCTCCAGTTCAAATCTCAAAACTTTATTGTTTGGCAAAACTTTTATATCTTTTATAAAGGCGGAATTGCACCTCTTTTTTAAAACTATATCAAATGGAGCACCATAAACTTTCGATACTTTAAAGTCGTCATTTTTAAATATATAAGACTCCCCCTTTTTAAGATCAAAATAGACGGATTCGTTTTTATCGAACTCCATTTTAACGATAGTATCATCCACTCTGTAGATACTATTTATCTTTTTGAAGCGTTTTAAATAGTGGCAAATTTTTACAAGTTCATATCTTTTCATAAGTTGGATTATAGAGAAAAAGTACTTAAAGTTTACAGTGGAGAACTAGCCCTAAAAGGACCAAATTTAAATTTTATACATATTTTTAAAAATTTACTTTTATTTTATATAAAATTGTGATATTATAGCAGTTATAAAATTTGAGGCGGATAAGATGTCACAAGAGTTACTACTTTCAGGCTCTATAATACTGCTGATTTCGCTTTTGATCCCCATACTCTTTTTATTGACTAAAAACCTAGGCCCCAGAAATAGCGATGTAAAAAATAAAAACATAACATACGAGAGTGGAGTAACTTACCACATAGGAGACATATCCAACAGGCACAACATAAGATACTACTTAGTCGCTATCATCTTTGTCATCTTTGATGTGGAAATCATCTTTCTTTTTCCTTGGGCCGTAAATGTCAGAGAACTTGGTGGCTTTGGGATAGTTGAGATGTTTTTGTTTATCTTTTTGCTCCTTGCGGGACTTGCGTATGTTTATATGAAAAGGGCTATAAAATGGCAGTAGGAGCCGAAGCGATATTTGGTGACGGAGTTATCACCACAAGACTTGACGCCGCTATAAACTGGGCAAGAGAGTCATCGATGTGGCCCTATATATTCGGGACTGCTTGTTGTGCTATAGAGTTTATGAGCGTAGCTTCGTCAAAGTACGACATATCTCGTTTTGGAGCCGAGGTCGTTAGGTTTGTCCCCAAACAAGCAGATCTTATGATAGTTGCAGGCACCATCACTTACAAACAAGCTCCCGTTTTAAAGATGATATATGACCAAATATGTGAACCCAAATGGGTTATAAGCATGGGAGCGTGCGCTTGCAGCGGAGGATTTTACGATAACTACACCACTATGCAAGGCATAGACCAGATCATTCCCGTGGATGTATATCTTGCGGGCTGCCCTCCAAGACCAGAAGCGATACTTGACGGACTTATGCAGATACAAAAACTCAGCCAAAACGAATCGATACTAAAAGATAGGGTTAAAAACTTCAAAGGTATTCTCGATGGAGAGTAGGCTAGAGGAGCGCTTTAGGGGCTCATTTCAAAAAGAGGGCGATATATATATCTTCGAAAAAGATAGTATCAAAAATGCTATCAGATACTTAAAAGATGAACTCTCATACACCTTTTTTATAGATTTAACCCCTATAGATTATCTGGATTTTGTTGAAAAAAAGGAGAGTAGATTTGCTCTGGTTTACCTTTTGAGAAGCAAAAACTTTAAAGATGAAGTTATCCTAAAGTGTTATCTTAATGAAGATGACTTGCAGATAGAGACTATAAGCGATATTTTTGAAGGAGCTAACTGGACCGAGAGAGAAGCTTACGACCAATACGGTATCATCTTTAAAAATCACCCCAACTTAAAAAGGATACTAAACCACAAAGAGTTTGTGGGCCACCCTTTAAGAAAAGATTATCCTATCACCAAAAGGCATTTATGTATAGAGACCGATGATTTGATGGACGAGATGGGAAAAAAGTTAAGGCTTAGAGGATATGACGACGAAGAGGATTTGACATTTCTCAATCTAGGCCCCGCACACCCTGCAAGTCACGGAACCATAAGAACATTTGTAGCCCTAAAGGATGAAAAGATTGTTAGTGCCGTTAGTGAGATCGGTTATCTGCATAGAGGTTTTGAAAAATCTTGCGAAAACCATAAATATTACCAAATCATCCCCTATACCGACAGACTCAACTACTGTTCGGCCATACTAAACAATATAGCTTTCGCTCACAGCGTTGAAAAGATGTTAGGTATCGAAATCCCCGATAGAGCCAAGTTTATAAGGGTTATAACCGGAGAGTTATCACGCATCATAGACCACCTTGTTTGCCTTGCCGCAGCACTTGTGGATATGGGAGCTTTGACAAACTATTGGTATCTTTATAATCCCAGAGAAGATGTATATGATCTCTTTTCTAAACTAACAGGAGCCAGACTAACAAACTCATATATGAGGATAGGCGGGGTAAAAAACGACTTTTACGACGGCTTTGAGGATGACTTAAATCACTGTATAAAAGAGATACAAAAGGGAGTAAGCGACTCTTTGAAACTCGTAGCCCACAATAGAATATTTCATGATAGAACTCAAAATGTCGGCATCATAGACAAAGAGGACGCTATCCAAAGAGGCGTAAGCGGGCCAAACCTTAGAGCTTGTGGTGTCCCGTATGATTTAAGGGCGGCAAAACCATACTACTACTACGATACATTTGATTTTGAAATCCCGGTAGGTAGCGTAGGAGATGTTTACGATAGACTTATGGTGAGATTTGAAGAGATAACTCAAAGCATATCCATCATAAAACAAGCTATGAAAAGGCTACCAAAAGGCGATATAGCCGTAAACGATAAAAAGATATTTCTCCCCAAAAAAGACAAGGTTTACAACACGATAGAGGGTCTTATAAACCAGTTTAAACTCATCTATGAAGGTATAGAGGTACCAAAAGGAGAGTATTATAATGCCATCGAGGGGGCAAACGGGGAGCTTGGCTTTTTTATAGTCAGCGACGGAAGCGGGAAACCCTACAAGATAAAGGTAAGACCTCCATGCTTTTACTCTATGTCGGCACTGCCTCACATCATAGAAAATCACTTAGTAGCGGATGCCATCATAACACTTAGCAGCCTAAATATCATAGCAGGGGAGCTTGATAGATGAGCGGATTTAGTTTTGACGAGATTAGAGAAAAAAAGTTTAACGAGATAAAAAGAAGATACCCAAAAATAGACTCTTTGATGCTTCCCGGACTTTGGCTCATCCAGGAGCAAGAGGGGTGGATAAGCTTGGACGCTATGAAGTATCTTGCCAAAAAGTTAGAGACCACACCGGCTCAAGTATATAGCGTAGCTACATTTTACACCATGTTTAACCTGCAACCAAAAGGTAAATACCATATATGTATCTGTAAAACGCTAAGCTGCAAACTAAACGGTAGCGAAAAAATAAAAGAGACTCTCCAAAAAGAACTCGGTATCAAAGCGGGAGAGACTACAAAAGACGGAGTGTTTTCCCTTGAAGAGGTGGAGTGCTTGGGTGCTTGCGATATGTCTCCCGTTATAAGTCTAAATGATGAGTATATAGGCAATCTCAACGAAGAGAAGATAAAAAATATCATAAAAGAGTTAAAAGATGCTGCAAAAGATAGTTAGTAAATATTTTGATGTCAAAGACTCTCACAAGATAGATATAGCGGTAAAAAACGGCAGATACTCATCTTTGGATAAGATATTTGACCTATCTCCAAAAGATTTGGTCGATGAGGTGGATAAGAGCGGGCTAAGAGGCAAGGGCGGAGGCGGAGCGAGTGCGGGCGCAAAATGGAAACTGATGCAAGGATATGACGGGATTGAAAAGTATCTTGTAGTAAATGCGGACGAAAGCGAGCCCGGAACTTTTAAAGATAGGCAGATAATGGAGTTTGACCCTCACCTTTTGATAGAGGGGATGATAGACACCTCTTACGCCATAGAGGCAAATAATGCCTATATCTACATAAGAGGAGAGTATCTTTTTTGGCACGATAGACTAAACGAAGCGATAAAAGAGGCTTACGAAAGAGGATATCTCGGTAAAAATATAAAAGGTAGCGGTTTTGACCTTGATATAGCCGTCCATAGAGGTGCGGGAGCTTATATTTGCGGAGAGAAATCGGCTCTTTTAGAGTCGCTTGAGGGAAAAAGGGGGCATCCTAGGCTCAAACCTCACAAAAAAGAGTGCGAGTGGTTTTTCGGCAAACCTACGCTTGTAAACAATGTCGAAACCATCTCAAGCGTTCCTTTTATCATAAACGAAGGGGCGGACGCTTATAGAAGCTACGGAACCAAAATGAGTCCCGGCACTATGCTTTTTGGCATGAGCGGACACATCAATAACCCGGGCATCTACGAAGCTCCTTACGGAGTTAGCATGAAAGAGTATCTTCAAAAGATAGGAGGAGGCGTAAAAAACGGTAAAAAACTAAAAGCCGTGATACCCGGAGGCTCCTCTTGCGCTATACTCAAAGCCGATGAGATAGAGGATATTACGCTTGATTA
>JAADDL010000054.1 GCA_013153915.1 Campylobacterota bacterium | reverse complement strand
TTCCGAAGCTTATAAGACTTCCTCCGATACCTGCGGTCATAGTTACAAGCATCCATTGAGCGTCATCCATAGCCGGATTGGCTTTTAGTATCGCACTCATAACAGGAACATTATCTATAATAGCTGAGATAAATCCTACTCCGATATTTCCTGTTGTCGTTCCGATAATATCATACAGCTTAACAATATATTCCAAGTATCCTAAAAAGTGCAAAGCCCCGACAGCCGAAAGAATACCGAAAAAGAAAAACAAAGTATCATGCTCAACTCTCTCCATATTTACATAGACATTAAAAGGATCATCGCATTTTCTTTTTAAGTTATACGAATATGTTTTAAGCAATGACAGACCGAACATCATACCCCACATAGCAGGAAAATGGAAAAATTGATGACTCAAAACCGCTACCGCTATCGTGAAAACTCCAAGCCATATAACGGTCTTAGCTCCCGGTTTAAGCTCAAGTTTTTCGGTCGTATGTATATCAAAATGCGGCTCACCCTCAGGCACAACTCTACTTAGTAAAAACGCAGTCAACCACCAACCGACTATCGAAGCCGGAAAAAGAGCCAAGAAATCCACAACCGTTCCTTTGCCGGCAGTCCAAGCCATAAGTGTAGTTATATCTCCGAAAGGACTCCAAGCACCTCCCGCATTTGCGGCAACGACTATGTTGATAGCTCCCGGCACCAAAAACTCTTTATGTTCTCTATCTATCGTCACTAAAACGGTAGAGAGTATCAAAGCAGTTGTTAAGTTATCGGCAACGGGGGAGATAAAAAACGCCAAAAGCCCCGTTATCCAATATATCTTTTTATATGTATAACCTCTTGAAATAAGCTTATACTTTAAAACTTCAAAAACATTTCTCTCTATCATCGTTTCTATGTAAGTCATAGCAACAAATAAGAAAAAGAAAATTTCGGAGATTTCAAGGATAAGCTTTCCGAGCTCCTCATGTAGATAATGGGTACTCATATGGTTTGTGTAGTAGTAAACTCCTATCAACATAAACATCAAAGTACCTATAAACAAAGCAGGTTTTGCTTTATTCATATGATATGACTCTTCAGCGGCTATAAGATAGTACCCAACAATAAATATAACCAAACAGAGTATACCTACCCAACTATTTGTCAGATCAACGGCACCGCTATGTGCCGCTTCCACCGCTTTACCGACTGCCTCTTCAGCGAACAGAAAATTAAATAAAGCGCCCAAAATGACCAAAACTCTCATGTTACTCCTTTATGTAGTGCGCCCCTAAAGACTCTTTTCTATTTAGCGCACTTTTTATAATCTCTTTAGACACCCTCAATCTTAGCCTTAAAAGCTTCCCTATATCTTCTTGAATAAACATATCGACCTTATGCAATGCTGACTTTAATTTTTCTCTACTTCTTATGATACCTACATCATCCCACATGATTTTTCTAAGCTCATTCTTCTTCTCTTTGTCACCCTCTTTAAAAAGAGGTTCGTTTTTATCTTCAAACTCTATGTGACTAAAATCCGTGTCGTTTCTCGATATCGCTTTTGCCGCTCTTATAGAAAAAACTATCCCTTCAAGCAAAGAGTTGCTAGCCAATCTATTTGCGCCATGCACCCTTGTACTGGCAACCTCGCCTACGACAAAAAGATTTCTAAAATTTGCAACTTTAGTATCCAAGTCGCACTTTATGCCACCCATTGCGTAGTGAAATGCCGGAGATATAGGTACTCTCTCTTCGGGCAGATTGAAACCCAAATCTTTTAAATTATAGTAAATAGTCGGGAATCTTTTTTTAAAGAAAGATTTTTCAAAATTTTCAAATGAGAGATAGACTCTTTCACCTTTATGTTTTTGTTTGTAGTCGAAAATGGCTCTACTAACTATATCCCTAGGGCTAAGCTCCCCTCTTTCATCATAATCAAATAAAAATCTCTCACCCTTTTCGTTTACCACATAAGCGCCCTCTCCTCTTAGAGATTCGCTTAAAAGTTGCTTTCTAGCTTTATCGGTATTTACAAAAACCGTCGGGTGAAACTGAGTCATCTCCATATCTCTAAGTTCGCACCCGCACTCTAGGGCAAGCCCTTGTATATCGGCGCTTATAGTGCGAGAATTTGTGTGAAACTCATACAAAGAGCCTATACCGCCGCTTGCTAAAACCAGATTTTTACAATATATATTTTTAAATTTACCTTTATGAAAAACTCTCACGCCGTAAACTCTATCGTCTTTTTTCAATATATCCACGACGGTTGTTTTATACATAAGCGGATGAGGATTGTTTTGCATCAAAAAAAGATGTACGACTCTTCCCGTGGCGTCGCCTCCGGCATGGAGTATTCTATTTCTACTGTGAGCCGCTTCTTTGGTGTACAAAAGATTGCCTTCGTTATCTTTGTCAAACTCCAAACCTCTATCCATCAATGACTTAACGGCATCCATCCCTTCGCTACACAATACTCTAACGGCATCTTCATCACAAAGTCCGGCACCCGCCAATAGCGTATCCTTGATATGCAACTCTATATCTTCCTCATCGACGGGTACACTGATACCTCCTTGGGCGTAAAAAGTGTTACAATCCCAAGAATTTTCCTTGCATAGTATGAGAACTTTTTTATCTTTGGGTATATTTAAAGCCGTATTGAGTCCCGCTATACCCGCTCCCACTATTACTACATCAAATATTTGCAACTTTATCAACCTTTATTTTGAAGCATAAAATATTTTGTAAACCATGCTCGCTTTTACTATTTTTTTGATATATCGGGTCACTTTTATATCCGCACCCGTTAAAAAATATAAATATATTTGCTATAATTACCGCATGAAACAATCTTCTGAAATAATAACTCATTTAAAAAACCTTCCGATTTACCGCAAGGTAAATCAAGCGGGATGTTTTGACAAATTAAAATCCCTACTACCTCCTCTATGGAGAAAATCGGTACTTTTTATTTATATAAAAAATAAAACTCTATTTTTTGCCCTAAATCACCCCGGACTTAAAATGGAATTTAATTATAATCATAATTTAATAAAGGAACTATTAAAAAGATTAAAAAACAGTTATCCGGACTGCAAAGATATTGAAGTCACCGATATTAAAGCTTTTGCAGTCAATCAATTTGAATTCGTTGCTAAAAAAGAGTATGGGTTTTATGATACGAAGATTATTTATACGGAAAAATCAACCGGAAATTTTAAAATACGAACAAATAATAAAAAATTATTAAAATTGTTTCAAAATATTCAAACAACAATCAAGCAAATAAAGTCAAGGTAATTTAATCCTAAATAAAGCACCACTTTCACCATTTTCTAAACTTAAAATACCTCCGCAATGCTCTTCAACAATAATTTTTGACATATATAAACCTAGTCCGGTACCGTCCTTTTCAAGTTTTGTAGAAAAATAAGGATCAAATATAAAATCTTTAATCCCTTCGGGAACCCCACCGCCGTTATCCTCCACTTCTAAAACACGATGATTTAGAGATTTATAACCTCTAATAAAAATCGTGGGGTTCTCAACCCCTCTTTCAAGCAAAACATCTTCGGCATTTTTTACAAGATTCATCACAGTTTGCCTAATCTCGTTCGAAAACGTAAAAAACTCTTCGTCATCTCTTATATCTACCACAACATTAATATTATTATTTTGAATTGAAATCTGTACGATATTTAAAACTTTCTCTATTATCTGTTTTAGCGTAGTAATATTTTTCTCTTTATCAGTTTTATAAAAATACCTAAAATCATCAATAGTATTACTTAAATGTTTCGTTGAAAATAATATTTTATCACATATTTGAACTACGGTATTTTCATCAAGATTTTTTCTCAAAACGGCTTTTATCTTTAAGGCTCCGGCGGAACTACTGATAGCCGAAAGCGGTTGCCTCCACTGGTGTGCAATCATGCTTATCATCTCTCCCATTAGAGCTAAACGGCTTTGTTTGATAAGATGTTCATCTTTATTTCTATTTTTCTCAACTTCAATTTGCACTTTTTCTTCTAATTTTTGATTTAATTCTTCAAGTTCCCGTGCGGTCGCTCCAACTAAATGTGTTAGCGCCTTGATAGTTTTATTGCCAATATGTATATCTTTACAGCTGATATTTTTCTCTTCAATTTGTATCTCATTACTGTTTTCACTAATAACCAGTATAGTCATCGTTTGATTCAAGAGCTCATAATGATTATTGTCAGTAAAAAGTTCACCATAGGTAAAAAATCCGCTAACGGGAGCGATATAAGACAAAGGTTTTATTTCGGCTTTTATACCTTCTCTCATCAATCTTTTTCTCGCCATACATGAATAGATAAATATTCCTTCTGCAGGAGTTTTGGATATCAATTTCTTTGTAGGTTTTATTAAAGATTTGATAGAATCAATATCTCCATATCCAAATTGTACATATTCACCCTCTCTAATATCTCCGGCAAAAGTTAAACTTTTATTTGTTTTATCTATACCAATAACCGCCCTGGCTATCTCTATGTCATCTCTAAATAAAATCAACGGAAACTCTATACCCGTCGAAGGCAATTCGTCAGCTATATCATCTCCCAAATATTTTCTGTATATATCTGCGGCAGGAATATCATCTATCGTATAAACCGTATTATCCTTTGAATTGGTTATCTTTAACTTTTTTCCTATTCTTTTCCACCCAAAACTGTTTAAACTATGTACGTATAACTCATCGCAATACAAAACCGCTGCAACGGCAACGGCGTCAAGAACTCCCTTTTCCGTAAAAACGATAGTTTTCTTAAATTCCGCATTATCACCTGCCAACCCGCCGGCAACCGTTAAACCGTCACTATCGATATTTGAAAAACTTTTTATATAAGCTTCTCCGTTAAAATCTAGCCCCTGAGTAAAAGTTATAACAGCCTTTGCTTTTTTTATAGAGTGAAATTTGGTATATAGATTTTTCGCCACTTGAGCGCTATGCGCTTTTTTTGAAGTATAATATGTTTTTATTTCGGTTTTTTCAAATAACATAAAAGATAAAACAGTACTATGCTCTTTAACTTCTCCGTTAACAATCTCACCGTCGGTTGTAGCGCCTATGATTTTTGCTTTAGGGATAGAGGTCAAAATGGTTTTTATAAGTTTTCGAATATGCACTTCATCAACTATACCTGTAAATATTTGTACCAATAACTCTCTATTAGATACGTTGATTTTGGATAAATATTTTTTGAGTTTTTTATCTGAATGATATAAATAGTTATAAACTTTCATAATAAACTATTTTTACATAAACATTATTAAAACTGTATAAAAGAACAATTTAATTTACTCGTAAAATTCACTATCTCTTCTATCGGTTACGAACATATGTCCGGGCTTATGAGTGATGGCAAAAGGCAACTTTACCTCTTTTAAAACATTTTGAGGTGTCACTCCGCAAGGCCAAAAAACAGGCACTTCATCATCTTTTATCTCCACACTATCTCCATAATCGGGCGAGTTTATATCTTTTATACCAATCTTAGAGGGATCTCCGTGATAGATAGGAGAGCCGTGCATCTTTGGAAAATGAGAGGTAACTTCATACGCCAAATCCACCAACTCTTTTTTGATGGGTCTCATGCTAACAACCATATTGCCCCTAAATTCTCCGACGCTTTTTAACTCGATATTCGTATCATACATAGAAACATTTTGGCAATTTTCAACATGCCTAAGCTTGATACCCGCTTCCAAAAGAGCATTTTCAAAGCTAAAACTGCAACCTATTAGAAAAAAGACCAAATCTTTTTTGTAAAATTCTCTTATATTATCGACGCTTTTTATAACTTTGCCGTTTTGAAAAAGGTTATACATAGGAAGCTCATCAAGCAGATCGGCTCCTTT
>JAADDL010000047.1 GCA_013153915.1 Campylobacterota bacterium | reverse complement strand
GCGACTGATCTGTCTAACACTCTGTGATCATAAGCTTTTAGCTTAAGTCGTATTTTTTCCATATCGGCTAACCTTATATAAAGAACTCGTCACGACAATAGCGTGACTATAATTTGGAAGTGAGATTATACTTTAATAGTTGTCGCAAGTCAATAATATTAAGGCTTTCAATAAAAAAAGATAGTATTTTATTTCCTTTTAATAAGGAAAAGATTAAAATTCTGCTAAAGTAATGACAACTATATTGAAGAGGAATTTTGCATGGGTCTATCTCAACTTGAATATCTATACGACTTTGAGCCCAAAAAATTTACTAAGATAGATAGAAAATTTACAATCACTGAAAAAAGACTTATCGTGGTATCGCCAAATCAGTGCGGCATAAGCACTATTATCTTTTCACATCTTTTAAATTATAAAAAGAGTGAATATCTGTATATCGATTTTAGCGATTTAAGAGTAGACAAAAGTTCTCTGCTAAAAGAGTTAAACGGATTTATCAAAAAAAACGGTATCGTTTTGCTGGTTTTGGAAAATTTTGATTTTGATTTTCCTATCCCCTCTTGCGAAGAGATACTAATTACGACAAAAAAAGATATAAAGGTTGAAGGGTTTATTACCAAGAGACTTTTTCCGCTTGATTTTGAAGAGTTTTTGGCTTTTGAAAAAAAGCTATCAAATATCGAACAGTCGTTTAATACATTTGCAAATTACGGCACATATCCCGCCGTATATCAATCAAGCCATCCAAATAAGATAGAGATACTTCAACATATAGTAAAAAATCTCTTTTCAAACGATAAAGAGGCTATTGTGTTTAAATATCTTTCAAAATACCAAAGTCAAAAGATATCTTTGTATAAAATATTCAAATCCCTAAAAGAGGAGATAAAGATATCAAAAGACTCTTTTTACGGATATGTAGATAAATTTCAGCAAGAAGGTTTGATAATATTTTTAGAAAAATATCAAAAACAAAATAGTCAAAAAAAGCTTTTTTTGATAGATTTTGCCCTAAAAAACGCTTTGACGTTTGAAAAAGATTTTATCAAAAGATTTGAAAATATCGTTTTTTCCGAACTATACAAAAATCAAAAAAACATCTACTATACCGATGAGATTGATTTTTATCTGCCTTATGAAAATAAAGCTATACTGTGTATTCCGTTTATGCCGACTAATCTTCTAAAAAATAAGATAGTCAAGAGAAAAAAGCACTTTTTAAAGCTCTCAATCAAAGATGTACAAATCATCACGCTTGGAAACGAGGGAGAATTTCAAGAAAGCGATATAAACTATGAAATCATTCCGTTTTGGAACTGGGCTAATACGCTATCTTAGCTAATTTACATCTATCTCTTTTTTAAAAAAGCCTTCAACTTTTCCATCGGAAATACTCAATAACACTATCCATCTGCCTCTTTTATTTATGGAAAATTTTGGAAATATATAATGACCCTCTTTGGTATCACTAGAGGCTAATTTTATATCAAATCTATCATCATCGGGTCTTGTAATCTTGACTTTTAAATTTAGATTTTCGACACTTTGGTTTGAACTTTTATCCAAAACGCTAACCAAAAGTGTATTTTTACCTATTTTAAAAGCATCGTTATTTATGGAAACTTTGTACTTGCTATCAAATATCTCTTGAGATTTTTGTATTTCGTTATAGTGGTTGTCGACATTTTGATATTTTTTCATATAAGCTTCATCCATCTGTACGGGATGCTGTAAAGCTATCATGATAGTACCCGCACCCATGATAACAACCGCAATTATTGCAATAGTAATACCATATGGCCAAAATGTTTTGTTGTTGTTTTTTTTCATCACTTCTTCTTTTTATATCTTTTTCTAAAATACATTATCATAAAGTATAAAAAAGAGCCGTAAACTACTACTCGCAGTATATTGACTAGTATTCTATTTGTATTGCCTACGCTTGAGTTTAACTTTATACCCATACTGTTTGCAACCCTATCGGTAATATCGGCATAACCGTTAAGCATAGCGGCCGAATACTTATCACTCCCTTTTCTTGAAGTCAAGATAGGTATGACCGTACCGCTAAAAGGACTCAAAACCGCATCGACATCCACTAACTTTTTTGTATCGTTGGATGTATATATGTCAACCTTTTGGTCATCTACCGCCAAAGTCAATAAAATAAACGGTCTTTTCATCTTGCCTAGCAGACTCTTTTCAAAATCTTTTATCTTTTGATGATTGATAGTTTTTTTGACGCATAGATAGACGGCGATATTGGTTTTTTGCTTTAACTCATCGCCGATTTTTTCGATTTCCCCTATCGCCCTATCGTTTACGATGCCGTTGTCGTTGCATAGTATCAAACTATCTTTAGCAAAAACATTGACGACAAATATAAAAATCAGGGCGGATACAATCCGCCCGCTAAATTTTAAAACGCTCAATATTAACCTACAAATAGATGATTTGGAGTTAAAACAGCCCACAATGAAATGATAGCCGTAACAACCAAGCCCCACGCACTTAAATAGTATAATTTATCTGCCATTTTTTCTCCTTATTTTACCAATTCGTAATGCTTTGCATTATCGGGACTATTAAATTTCAACCCTTGAGGATCTTTTATCTTATAATAGTTTTGAGCATTTGCCTTTTGAACACTTATATCCCAACTTGTCAAAAAGAACAATATCGCAAGTAACAATACGGTCGCAATCAAACCACCCATTAAACCGTTTAAATTAAAACATAATCTTCTTGTTGGATTCTCCATGCTTTCCCCCTATCTTCCAATGCTGTCAACATATATCGCAACAGCTTTTTTCTTGATGTCGGATAGTCTTCCGGTATTGAAAGCCGGCATAACTCCTATCATACCTCTTTTGCCATGCTGTAGAACATGTTCAACCAAAGTCAAATCATATGCTTTCAGATTTGGAGCGCTACCGCCGTTACCGGTACCGTCTTGTCCGTGACATCCCGCACATGTAGCAAATTCAGCCGGTGCATCTCCTTTCATACCGTTAGCTATATACTTAGCTATCGCTTTTGCGCTATCACCGCTAGCCATTCCCGGAGGCATCTCGCCAAGAGGATATCCCAGTTGACCTTTGTTGTCTCCTAACTTTGTATCACCCAAAGCGGCTGAACCTCTTTTAATAATATCAAGAACTTGGGCTTCGCTAAATCTATGTCTAAAATTTTGAGCTTTTCCGTTTGAGCCGTCACCCAAAACACCGTGACAAGGGGCACAGTTATTGATAAATACACCCTCGCCCATATTTTTCAAAGTCTCTTTATCCGCATTAGCCCACTTTGCTTTAAACATTTTATTATATTCTTGTTGTTCTTCGTTCCACTGCCCTATTTGTGAAAACGACCAAAGCGGATAACCGGCTAAAGCATACCATATCCACCAAACTATCGTACCTACGAAAATTAGACCCCAACCTACCGGGATAGGATTGTTGTATTCTCCGATTCCATCCCACTCATCTCCAGTAAGTTCACCCGTACTCTTATCGGTTTTCATCTGTCTTATATATTTTCCAGCCACAAATACCGTCATGACTATTATAACCGCAGCACCGATCAGAGCAAGAATATTAACATTATCATTAAACCATTTCATCTATTTGCTCCTTCCTTTTTCATCTTTTGTATATTCTTCGATTGGAGAAGATGATATATCATCATTCAATGCCAAATCAGAGTATTTTTCATAATCTTTCTCACCGCTTCTTTGAGTCTTATAAAGATGATGAATATAAGCGTACAATACTATCGTCAAAAAAACAACAAGTACCAAATAACCGTAAGCTTGCAATTCTCTGATCTGTTCTATCTCCAAACCAAATCCTTTATTTTAAACCGTTCATATATGCTATCAAGGCAACAATTTCAGGAATTTTTCCCTGTGCAACCAAGTTTTTTACATTTTTGTTTTTCATATCCGCCGCCACTTTTTTAGCCTCTTGCAAAGCTTCGGCTTTAGCTTCTTCTAAAGATCCAAGCTTAGGCATACCTGGCTTATCATACGGAACACCGAAAACCTTTTTTACGGTATATGCTTCCGCATAAGCAGTATCCAAATCAGTTATATTTGTAAATAGGTGTGGATATGCCGGCATAATAGAATCAGGAACAACACTAGTAGGTTTCAACATATGATTTTCATGCCAATCGGTCGTTCTATAGTTTCCAATTCTGTGCAAATCCGGACCGGTTCTTTTAGAACCCCAAAGAAATGGTCTATCATAAGCATACTCACCACTAAGAGAATAATCACCGTATCTATCGGTCTCGCTCTTAAACGGTCTTATCAACTGCGAGTGACAAGCATTGCAACTCTCTTTTATATATATCTGTCTTCCAGCAATCTGTAGCATAGTATAAGGTTTTTGACCCACAACCGGTCTTGAACTTTTTGCAAAATCAGGCAAAATCGTTACAAGTCCGGCATAAGCAATCACTACAAAAACACCTACTGCAAAGAAGAATGGATTTTTTTCTAACCAATGAAACATAACTTACCTCCTTTTATGCCATAGGCGATGTGTAAACTGGCTCTTTTTCGAGCTCTCTACCGGCCGCAAATGTTTTATAGATGTTATATCCCCACATAAAGATACCTATTAGATAAAACAATCCGCCGATTCCTCTTAGCGTATAGTATGGGTGTAAAACCTTAACCGTATCTATAAATGAATAGGTCAAGTTTCCGTACTGATCGGTAGCTCTCCACATCATACCTTGCGTGATACCCGCTATCCACATACTTGTAAAGTATAGAACGATACCTGTTGTTTGAATCCAAAATTGAGCATCAACAAGTTTTTTACTATATATCTCTCTTTTAAACATTCTTGGAGCCATGTGATATATAGAAGCTATAATCATAAAGCCGACCCAACCAAGTGTACCGTCATGAACGTGTCCCGGAATCCAGTCTGTAAAGTGAGCCAAAGCATTTACTGACTTGATAGCTTGAATAGGACCTTCAAGTGTTGAGAACATATAGAAAGTTGAAGCAAGTATCATAAATTTGATAAGTGGATTTTCTTGTAGTTGTCCCCACTCTCCCTTCATAGTAAGTAGTATGTTTATTGCACTACCCCAAGATGGAAGGATAAGAACAACAGAGAAAATAGAACCCATAGTTTGAACCCAATCAGGAACCGTAGAGTAAAGGAGGTGGTGTCCGCCTGCCCAAAGATAAACGAACATCAAACCCCAAAATGAAAGTAGTGATAATTTATATGAAAATATTGGCTGACCTGACTCTTTAGGCAAGAAATAATAAATCATTGCGATAATAGGTACTGTAAATACGAATGCAACAGCGTTGTGTCCATACCACCATTGAACCATAGCGTCATTTGTACCGGCATACATTGATACCGATTTCCAAATACTTCCCACATGAGCTATAAAATATGTAGGTACTTCCATGTTATTAAATACATATAGCATAGCAACACCAAGGAATGTAGCTATATAGTACCATACGGAGATATATAAAACCCTCTCTCTTCTAAGTCCGATGAGTCCGAATATCTCAATACCCCATATAACCCATATCACGACTATGGCTACATCTATAGGCCACTCGAATTCGGCATACTCTTTTGATGTAGTTATACCGTTTAGCAGAGAATAGACTATCGCGGCAACAGTCAAAACATAAAGTAATACTTGAAATTTTGCCAATCCCATTAAAAATTTTGACTCTGCCATAGATACTTTTAGAACTCTTTGTCCCACATAGTACCAAGTAGCAAAAATACCGCTAACGGTAAAACCAAAAGCAACAGAGTCAGTATGTAGAGGTCTCAATCTTCCGAATGTACCATACTGTCCAAACAAGTTGCTTAGCTCGGGAAATGCCATCTGAAATGCTATAA
>JAADDL010000064.1 GCA_013153915.1 Campylobacterota bacterium | reverse complement strand
CTGAAAATACCGTAAAACTTTTCCGTTAAAAATAAACGCAAACAATACAGATTACAGACCTGCGCTCGCTGTAGCGTAATCAGGTCAGTCGTATAGTTTTCATGCTATCTGAACTCTATACGGCTTCACACTTTTGATAGCTTGGATCGGGAGTCGCTCATCTCTCGGTCGACATTTTGAGCTTTGATTTGTTCGTTTTTGCAAATGAGGCGAACAAATCGAGACATTTTCATTTGCGTCAAGCATGTAAAAAGACCCATTGCGAGTTGGCTTTTGGACAGGGGTTCAATTCCCCTCACTTCCACCATTTACGGAGTAAAATTTGCATTTAAAAACTGTTTTATCTATCGCTATAGTCCTCATCCTCGCATCTTGCGCCTTACAAAACGAACGAACTTTACCCTTGATTATCGACAAATCAAAGACCGACACCAAAGGCGACAAAGAGTATGTTCGCTCCAAAACCGGCTTTTTCTCCCAAAGATACAAACAGCGTCTTGCGGGTAAAAAAAATCTTACGCTAAATCTAAAAGGCAACGGCTATATAAAGGGTGTCATAAACGAGAAATATTACTCAAAAGTATATAAAAAGTGGATATACGGCATAAAAGGAACGGATACTTCCAACCGTAAACTATCGTTCGCTAAAGCCTTTGGTAAAAAGTCTATGGGAAAGATAGGAGACAAGATATACGCTATCATAAAAAACGGCACTATCGCCTCATTTTATGTTTACGGTACGGTAAAACACTACCATGCCAAAAAAATCAAAAAGCTCAAAAAGCCGACCAAAAGCGCGTCAAATCCCCATAAAACCACGCAAACTAAAAAAAGAGAGCAAATCATCTCCGCACCCGTTCCCGAAAAAATATTTTTCTAGTTTACTTTTTATTTACTTTTAGCTTGTACAATTACATCATAGCTTAAAAAAGAATTTAGTTTAAAACTATCTACTCTCTTGTGTGTTGTTTTCATGAAATCGGGTGACTTATGTCACCCTTTTTTATTTCTATACAAAAAACAGCCCCTTTTTCGCTATTGAACGCTCTTAAACATCCCCCCATATTTTTTTCTATGATGAGTTTTGACATATATAGCCCTATGCCCGTACCCGAAGAGGACTCTTTTGTCGTAAAATAGGGCTCAAATATCTTCTCAATAGGCTCGGTCTTTATGCCGCCTCCGTTATCTTCTATCCTTAAGCACGCCTCATCGCCGTTGTCCTTTAGAGTTATACAAACACACGGGTCTTTTATACTGTTTTTTACCAGCATATATTTTGCGTTTGAGAGTATATTTAAAATCACCTGTTCAAATTCACTCTTATAACCGAATATCTTTATATCCTTATCTACATCTATGATAACATTTATGTTTTTATCCTTTAGGGACGAAGACATGATAAATACCACGCTTTCACAAGCCTCTTTTACGCAAAAAAGCTTTTTCTTTTTATCGGGAAGGAAAAAATTTCTAAAATCGTCTATGGTCTGAGACATAAAATCAAGAAGCTTATCTATATCTTCGCTCTTTTTCGCAAAATACTCTTCATCAAGCATACCTCTTCTATATCTCATCTTGATATTTAACATCACCGCAGAGAGTTCGTTTAGAGGTTGTCTCCACTGATGGGCTATATTGCTTATCATTTCGCCGAGGGCTATAAATTTGGATTTTTGGACTAAAAATTGATCTTTTTCTCTATTTTTCGCAACCTCTTCCTTGACTCTTTGTTCCAGTTCGTTATTTAATTTTTCAAGTTCCAAAGTCTTTTTCTTGACCTCGTCTTTATAGTTTTGAAAAAAGTTATCTATCCTATTACCGAGAAAAATAGAGAATAAAAAAGCTACGATAAAGAAAAATAGATATATAAGCACCGTAGTGACTATCTCTTTTTTCATATTTAAAAGTATGGCGCTTTTTTTCTCTTGGATGGATTTTTCTATATCGTCCAGATATACTCCCGCCGCTACTACCCAGTCATACTTTTTGTATAGTTTAAAATACGATAACTTCAAAATCTTTTTATGCTGTCCCATCTTTTTGTATTTATAGGCTACAAAAGAATCGCCCTTGCTTCTAATATCCCTTAAAAACTCTTTCCTAAACTCTTTTCCGTCGGCATCTTTATAGCTATCGGAGATATATTTTCCCACAAGGTCTATCCTGTTTGGATTGATAAGCATTTTGGCAAACTTGTCTCCACCGTTAAAATCAACTATCTTATATACAAAAACGTAGTTTTTATCTCCTTCGCCGAATCTTATGGAGTTTATATACTTATATACTATCTTTTTGGCTTCATCTTTGCTTATATTGATATCTTTATTTACAAAATCTATAAAATGTATTACCGAATCCACCTCTCTTTTTAAAAATAGTTTTTGGTTGTTTATCCTCTCCTCTTTCAAACTGTTTAACTCTTTTTCAAACTCCCTGTATTGCCTCTCTATCGAGAAATATATAGTCAAAAACAGTAAAGCGAAAAGTATGATGCTAAACGATATGATTATGACTTTGGCTATATTGTTTTCTTTGATAATCTTCACAATCATCCCTCTTTTATTGATTTTAATGCAAAATTATTATATCATACATTGTCGTAACATTTTATGTAATTAAACAAAAAGGATAAAAAATCATGAAAGAAGAGTTGGAAAATCTAAAAAAATATACGGTTCTTTACGCCGAAGACGAAAAGGGAACGAGAGAAAACATAGCCGAACTTTTAAAGATGATGTTTAAAAAAGTCTATGTAGCGGACAACGGAGACGACGCTTACGAATTGTATCTGCAACATATGCCCGATCTTGTTATAACCGATGTCAAGATGCCGGGACTTGACGGCATAGAGCTTGCAAAAGAGATTAGAAAGATAAGCTCCTCAACACAAATAATCGTCATTTCCGCCTATACCGATGTGGAGTATATGCTAAGTGCGGTAGAGCTTTCTCTTATCAGATATATCGTAAAACCTTTGACGGAGACGAAACTCATAAGAGCTTTGGAGATATTTTTACAAAATAAAGAAAAAAGAAGCGTGCATCAGTTAGCCGACGGCTGGATATTTGATGAAGATAAACACCTTATAGTGGACAACGAGGGCAATCAGCACAAACTAACGAAAAAAGAAAACAGACTGCTAAAACTCCTCATCGAAAAAGATAGAACGGTTGATTATAAAGAGATAGAGACTTATGTATGGGGATACGATAACGCAATGAGCCAAAACGCTCTTAGACTTCTTGCGAAAAATCTTAGAAAAAAATTGCCCGAGGGCTTGATACAAAACATTCATGCGGTAGGCTACAGACTGTAGTCTGCCACCCGCAACCTCCAAAATACTTTAAATGTAACTTTTAGTTATAAAATTTATATATTTTTCACTATTTTTGCATATTTTACATAGAATTTACACAAAATAATATTACAATAGTTCAAATTTTATAAGGAGTTTTTTATGAAAAAAACAGTTAAAGCTATTATGATAGCAAGTTTGTTGGCTACAAGCGGTTTTTCCGCCGATTATGTACTAAAGTTTTCACATGTCGTAAGTCCGAATACGCCTAAAGGTAAAGCGGCAGACTTTTTCGCCAAAAGACTTGAAGAACTTAGCGGCGGAAGAATAGACGTTCAAGTTTATCCAAACTCTCAGCTCTACAAAGATAAGGCGGTTTTGAAAGCTCTCAAGCTAAATTCCGTCCAAATGGCATGCCCTAGCTTTTCAAAGTTCGGAAGATTCGTGCCTCAACTTGCACTTTTCGATCTACCGTTCTTGTTTAAAGATATGGCACATGTTCATAGAGTACAAGATAGTGAAGTAGGCGATAAACTAAAAAATATGGTAACAAAAAAAGGTTATGTAGCACTTGACTTTTGGGATAACGGTTTTAAAGAGTTGACATCTTCCAAAAAAGCTATCCTTTGGCCAAAAGACGCAAAAGGTCAAAAGTTTAGAATTATGAGCTCTAAAGTTCTCGAAGCTCAGTTTAAAGTAGTAGGCGCAAATCCTCAAATGATGCCTTTTAGCGAAGTTTATTCGGCTCTTCAACAAGGCGTTATCGACGGACAAGAAAATACTATCTCAAACATATATACTAAAAAATTCTACGAAGTTCAAAAGTATATGACTATGAGTAACCACGGATATCTCGGATATCTTGTCGTTATGAGTAAAAAGTTTTGGAACTCTTTGCCTGCCGATCTTCAAAAAGACGTAAAGCAAGCTATGAAAGAGGCTACTGCAAAAGAGAGACAATACGCTATCGAGCTTAACAATTCTCAATTTAACAAAATCAAAGCTTATGCTGACAAAACAGGTAAGTTGAAAATATATACTTTAACACCTGAGCAAAGAGCGGCTTGGGAAAAAGTTGAAAGCACTATCTATCCTCAATTCTATGATAAAAAGAAGATAGGTAAAGATTTGATAGAAGCGGCTTTAAAGCTTGCTAAATAAACAAAACTATGTTTAGCTTGTTAGATAAGATTCTTGGAAGCATAAATAGGTCCATCGCGGCTTTCGGCATCGCTGCCGGAGTCGTGCTGGCCTTTATAAATGTTGTCGCAAGATACGGTTTTAACGGTTCTATTACTTGGGCTAGCGAATTAACGAACTACTTTTTTATATGGAGCGCCTTTTTTGGAGCGGCATATTGCTTCAAAAAAGACGCTCACATCTCCGTAACTATACTTATGGAGAGATTGCCCGCGCCTATCATGAAGGCTCTTATGATTCTCTCTCATATTATAGTCATCATCTATCTTTCGGCCGTCGCTTACTACGGTTTTAAGTTTTTGCAGCTAGAGATAGACCTTGAAGAAGTTTCGGTAGACCTTGTGGTGCCTCAGATAAAGTGGCTTGGCATGAGTGATGATTGGGCCGTTCCTATGTGGATACCCTATAGTGTTATACCTCTCGCTTTCGCTTCGGCCGCCCTTAGGGTTTTTGAAAAACTCGTAGAGATCATAAAAACGCCGGCGGAACTTGCCAGAAGAGAGAGTGAAGCCGAGATGATACTGTCAAAGATGCAAGAGAGCGAAAACGAAGAAAAGATAGAACAGTTGGAAAAAACGCTAGAACTTCACGAAAAAGAGGATAAGATAGAGCGTATCGAGGAAAAACTCGAAAAACTTGAAAAAGAGATGGAAAAGTTGATAAACGAGGAACTTGCGGAACTAAAAGATGATGTAAGGGACGAGAGAATACGAAAGATAGAGGCGAAATTAGCCCAGCTAAATCAAAAATTAAACCAAAGATTAAAGAAATTGGCAAGGAGAGATAAATGAGCATCTATATACTTTTCGGACTGTTTTTCTCTCTTATGCTTATAGGCACTCCCATAGCCGTAGCGCTCGGAGGTAGCACTTTTATAACTTTGATGATGTTTACCCCAATATCTCCGGTTGAAGTATCTTCTATGCTTTTTGAAAAGATAGACTCATACTCTCTTATGGCGATACCGATGTTTATACTTGCGGGAAACCTCCTTAGTAAAGGAAGCGCGTCAAGAAGGATTATTGACTTTGCTAAAAGCGCCGTGGGACACCTTCCGGGCGGACTTCCCATAAGTGCCATATTTGCAAGCATCATTTTTGCCGCGGTTAGCGGAAGCTCTCCCGCAACCGTCGTCGCTATCGGCTCTATTATGTTCGGTGCTATTCAAGAGGCTGGTTATCCCAAAAGATATGCCGTTGGTACGGTAGCCACTTCAGGAAGTTTGGGTATCTTGATACCGCCTTCTATCGTCATGATAGTTTATGGAGTCACGGCGGAGCAATCCATAGGAAAACTCTTTATGGCGGGAGTTATACCCGGATTTTTACTAGGAGGTATGCTTATAGGCGTCACCTATATAGGAGCCAAAAGACTAGGATTTAAAAGAACCGAGCCGGCTCCTTTTAAAGAGAGAATGGAAAAGTTAAAAGACGCCTCTTGGGC
>JAADDL010000060.1 GCA_013153915.1 Campylobacterota bacterium | reverse complement strand
TTGTTGGCTATGGCTCTTGATATGGTGGATGGATTTCTCTCAAGGTCGTTTGCCAAATCCTTTAACTTCATAGGTTTTATATCTCCACCGTTAAAAAACTCGTATTGATACTCAAGTATCATCAAACCTATTTTTTTGATAGTGGCCTTTCTCATATCCAAAGCGTCAATCAAATCTTTAGCCGCCTTGACTTTTTGCTTTATGTAGTCATTATCCCTATCAAGCCCGTCAAGCTCCAGCACAATCTCGGGATAAAAACTATCGTTTGTCCTTACCTCTATACCGTTTTCACTCTCAACGATAAAGATATCGGGTATGATTTGTTTAGACTCTTGAAGATAGGCGATAGCGGGGGGATTGGAAAACTTTTTGATGATGTTTATGGCTTCATTGAACAATCTATCTTTTCCGTACTCTTGTATATTTTCAAAATCCATTATCAGCTTTTTTGCCGCCTTGTAAATATCCTCGTTTATCTCCATATCGTCAAGCTGAAATAAAAAACTCTCTTTCATATCCTTTGCGCCTACGCCTATGGGTTCAAGATACGCAAATCTCAATCTAACCTTCTCAACCTCAAAAGCTTTGCAAGAAAACTTTTTCGCTATCTTTTTAATATCACCCTCAAAATATCCCTGTTCGTTTATCTCTTCTATAACGGCAAAAGCTATATCTTGAGATTTTTTAGTCGGAAATAACGGAGGAGCTACCTGCTCTTGCAATACCTCGTACAATGAACTTTGCGACAAGGTTAGAGATTCGATATAATCAGTCGTAAAAGATTTATCGCCAAAGAGTTGACCTCCTCTCTTTTCAAAACCTGATTTAACTTCTATGAAAGGGTTTTCTTTAACAAAAGGCTCTAGTGTATCTTCGAGCGATTCTATATCCGCTTGGAGTATAGGCAACCAACTTCTTAGTGTAGATGAGAGAGAAAGTTTTGTTGTTTGACTCTGTCTTAATCTCACCTACTACCTTTACTACAGCTTAAAATTGTCGCCCAAATAGTAAGTCTTTACAAGCTTATTGTCAAATATCTCCTCAGCGCTTCCTTGAGCCAACAAAGAGCCGTCTTTTATCACATAAGCTTTATCGCAGATGGATAGGGTCTCTCTAACATTATGGTCGGTTATGAGTATGCCTATCTTTAGCTTGGCTAACTCTTTTATGATGTCTTGGATATCCGCCACCGCGATAGGGTCAACCCCCGCAAAAGGCTCATCAAGCAGTAGAAATTTCGGCTTCAAAGCCAACGATCTTGCTATCTCGCATCTTCTTCTCTCTCCACCGCTTAGATTTTGCGCTTTTCTTCTTCTGATGGGCTCTATATTTAAAAGCTCCAAAAGTTCATCGGTTTTTTTCAAAACTTCATCTTTATCGTCATAGATGATTTCGCAAGCGAGCATGATATTTTCTTCTACGCTTAAATCTTTAAATATACTAGACTCTTGCGGCAAATACCCGATACCCAGCTTTGCCCTTTTGTGAAGAGGGATGTCGGATATATCTTGATTGTCCAGATATATCTTGCCGCTTGTTGCCTCTATAAGTCCGCAAATCATATAAAAAGTGGTTGTTTTACCCGCACCGTTAGGCCCCAAAAGCCCTACAACTTCCCCGCTTGTCACTTCCAAAGATATATCATTGATGATCTTTGTCTTTTTTATAACTTTTTCAAGTTTTTCTACTTTTAGTTTATGCATCTATCTCATACTCTCTTTTATTTTGAACTCTTTTTATCTTTAAAACCGCCACATCAAAACCAAACTTCAAAAGCATCTCTTTTAGCCTATCGTCTCCCCATTCAACAAGATGAATACCCTCTTTTTCAAACTCTTCCAAAAGCCCGAGAGATAAAAACTCTTCGAGGGATTTATTGTAAATATCATAGTGGTATATCTTGTCCCCATACACACTTTGCAATGAAAATGTCGGACTCGTTACGGCATCTTTCAAGCCGAAACTCTCCACAAATCTTTTGACAAATGTCGTTTTTCCGCTTGCCAAATCCCCTTGTAGTAAAACGATAGAGTGACTTGTATCTATATTTTTCTTAACGGCATCTACGACACTATCCAACTCATCAAGAGACGCTTTTATCTTCATGCCTAAACTTTATGGCTGGTATCTATGATCTCATCAAGCTTTTTCTTGGCTTTTCCGCTATCTATGGCATCACTCGCCATCTCAATACCCTCTTTTATATCCCTTGCTTTTGAGTCAACATACAAAGCGACTCCCGCATTTAAAAGGACTATATCTCTTTTGGCTCCCCTCTCTTTACCTTCCAGTATAGCTCTTGTGATTTTGGCGTTTTCTTTAGCGTCACCGCCTTTTATCTCCTCTTTTTTAGCAAGTTTAAAGCCGAACTCTTGAGGGTCTATGATAAAATCCTTAGTTTTACCCTCTTTTAGCAAAGTGGCGTAAGTCACATCGCATATACTTATCTCATCAAGCCCATCACGACTACTAACGGCTATGGCGGCCTTCGTATCGAGCAGACTAAGACCTTTTATAATCCTACCCAAAAACTCATCGCTAAATACGCCTATAAGATACTTTTTTGCACCCGCCGGATTTGTTAAAGGTCCCAAGATATTAAAGATGGTCCTATGAGACAAACTTTTTCTAATCGGCATGATGTATTTCATAGCGGGATGGTGGTTGATAGCAAACAAAAAGGTAAATCCGCACTCTTTTAACATCTTTGTTTGAGCCTCTATGTCAAGATTTAGATTGATACCCAAAGCCTCAAGCATATCGGCACTTCCGCTACTACTGGTGATGGCCCTGTTGCCATGTTTTGCTACAACGCACCCAAGAGAGGGCAAAAGCAAAGATACCGTGCTTGATATATTAAAACTATTGCTCTTATCTCCGCCCGTTCCGACTACATCTATAAGCTTTTCTCTTAAAGCATCGTCTATATCGAGCTTTTTGGAGTATTTTCTCATCACTTCGGTCGCCGCCGCTATCTCTTCGGCACTCTCGCCTCTTTCATACAACTCTACAAGATACCTCTTTGCCTCGTCGGCATCCATTTTATTTTCAAATATATCTTCAAATTTTCTTTTAGCCTCTTCAAACATCCAATCTCCTTACATATTCATCTTTTTTACTCTTTGGGATACTTTTGGTAGTAGGAATTTGCAAAACTTCATACCTCTCCACCCTTTCAAGGTACTTTATCTCTATCTCATCTCCCACTTTTACATCTTTGGCGGGTTTTGCGACTTTGCCGTTTATGCTAACAACTCCGCTTTTACACATATCTTCCGAAACTGCTCTTCTTTTGGTGATATTTACACTATTTAAAAATTTATCTATTCTCATCACGGCTTCCTCACATTTTAGGATATTTTATAAAAAGTTTCCGTAAAAACCGCTTAGTTGTGGTATGAAATTTGCTTGTTTTGCGAATTTTCGAAAAAGTGCTATAATTTCGACAAAAATTTTACAAGGATCAAAAGATGGATTTTGCAAAAATTATCTCAGCCGTAGAGGGCGTTCAGCACCCGGCTATAAATGCGAGCTTAACAACTCTCGGTATACTACAAAATGTCGATATAGACCCCGACTCTAACAAAGTAAAAGCCACATTCGCTTGGCCGTTTGACGGCATACCCATAAGAGATATGCTGATAGCTTCGGTTTCAAACACTTTATCAAATCTTGGAGTTGGATTTGAGTTTGATGAAAAGATCATGAACGAAGAGGAGAGACAAAAGTTTTTACAGATAGAGCAAGCCAACTGGAAAGGAATGTAACAAAATGAAAAAAGAGGTTAAAAAAGTAGTCCTTGCTTATAGCGGGGGACTCGATACAAGCGTGATACTAAAGTGGTTACAAGATGAATACAACGCCGAAGTGGTAACTTTCACGGCCGACATAGGACAAGGCGAGGAGGTAGAACCTGCAAGAGAGAAGGCTCTAGCTCTTGGCATAAAACCGGAAAATATCTTTATAGAGGATTTAAGAGAAGAGTTTGTGAAAGATTATGTTTTCCCGATGTTTAGAGCAAACGCTTTATATGAGGGAGAGTATCTGCTTGGCACATCCATAGCAAGACCTCTTATAGCAAAAAGACAAGTAGAGATCGCAAAGCTCACGGGTGCGGACGCAGTCAGCCACGGAGCTACCGGCAAAGGTAACGACCAAGTAAGATTTGAGCTTGGATATCTTAGTAAAAATCCCGATCTCACGGTCATCGCCCCATGGAGAGAGTGGGACTTAAACAGTAGAGAAAAACTCTTATCCTACGCCGCAAAACACGGCATAGCCATAGAGGGGCACGGTAAAAAATCACCCTACTCCATGGATGCAAACCTTTTGCATATCTCATACGAAGGCGGTATCTTAGAAGACCCCGATGCCGAGCCTGAAGAGAGTATGTGGAGATGGACGAACTCTCCCGAATTTGCCCCAAATAAGCCCGAATACATCGAGATAGGTTTTGAAAAAGGGGACCCCATATCCATAAACGGTGAAAAATTATCGCCCGCAACACTCCTAAAAAAACTAAACGATTTAGGCTCTACTCACGGTATAGGAAGAGCCGATATAGTGGAAAATAGATTTGTCGGCATGAAAAGCAGAGGTTGCTACGAAACTCCGGGCGGAACGATACTCTTAAAAGCTCACAGAGCCATAGAGAGCATCACTCTTGATAGAGAAGAGGCTCACTTAAAAGATGAACTTATGCCTAGATATGCCACTTTGGTATATAACGGATTTTGGTTTGCCCCCGAAAGAGAGATGCTTCAAGCCGCTATCGACAAAACCCAAACAAATGTCAACGGCACGGTAAGACTAAAACTCTATAAAGGAAATGTCACGGTTGTAGGCAGAAACTCTCCAAATTCACTATTTAACGCCGCATACTGTACATTTGAAGAGGATGAAGTATACAACCAAAAAGATGCCGAAGGTTTTATAAAACTAAACGCTTTGAGATTTATTATAGAAGGCAAAGCGAAAAAATAGCTTCAAAAGAGGTCAAAGAGAAAAATGCTCTTTGATCTCTTTACACCACTTTAAAAGTTCTCCGTTTTGATGTTTTTTCGCCCCTTTTTCTAAGATAGATAACTTTCTTTTTATCTCTTGCTTTACCTCATTTGCATATTTGCTATCTAAAAACTTCAAAAGAGATTTTATATGGTATCTATCTATGGTAAATATCTGATTTGATAGTTGAGAGTGTCCCGCATACTTGACGATAAGCGGCTCATCCACCAATCCTACCTCAAATCCGTAGCTAACCCTAAGCCAAAAGTCATAATCCTCACACACCCTAAACTCTTCATCAAAATAGCCCACTTTATCAAAAACCTTTTTATGCACCATAACCGAACTAGCAGCTATCTTGCAAGTGGAAAGATTATCCAAAAAGCAATCCCCATAGGGTTTTTTTAGTCTCTTTGGGTACTTTACCTCTTTGCCTCCTCTTATCCACCTCTCGCCCGTATGAGAAAATAGTATATCTTTGTTGAGTTTATGAAAATCCGCCTGTTTTTGAAGCTTCTCCTCTTGCCACTCATCATCGCTATCCAAAAAGGCTATCCACTCATTTTTCGCCTCTTTGATACCTCTATTTCTTGCTGCGCTTACGCCTTGATTTGGTTGGTAGATATAACAAACGGGGTAGTTTTGAAGAACCTTTTTCGTATCATCGCTCGATCCGTCATCAACAACGATGATCTCTTGGGGTTTTAAAGTTTGGTTTATCACCGACTCGATAGCCCTTTTTACAAGTCCTTGACGATTGTAAGTCGGTATGACGACCGAGATATTCATGAGAGTTTTTTTATATCGACTTTCATCTCTTGAAAAACGGCACACTCACCCTCAAAACTAACCATAGACGAGGTAAGATAGTTAAATTTTCTATTGCCCGCATAGCACATAAGAGTATCGCTTCTTAAACCCTCATGCACCTTCACTTCAAACTTAGCTTTTCCGTAAGGTGAGCTAACCTCTACCGTATCGCCGTCTTTCAAGGATAGAGTTTTTGGCACATATAAAA
>JAADDL010000172.1 GCA_013153915.1 Campylobacterota bacterium | reverse complement strand
TTTTCCCGATTTAGGATTTTAAAAATTTTAGCATAAATCCACGATAAATACAACTTTGCGTATTTGTTTGCAATATCTTTCAATATCAGTTACAATTCGCTATAATATAGAATTGATTTAGAAAGGATTTGGTTTATGATGTCATATATCTATATGGTTACGATAATACTATTTGTTATCATACTTTTGGTGGTAGGGTTTGTTATGGATAAAGAGGACCATATGCGCGAAGAAGACGAAAAAGAACAAATAACCGTATAGGATTTAGTTTTTTGGACGATTAACGCAAGTCCTTAAAACTAAATCCTTGATATATCACTTTCCTACCAACATCTTTGAAGCTTTTTCAGCATCAAACGAGTCGTAGAGATTTTTCATAGTGATAATATCTCTTTTTACATACTCGGTATCTTTAACACTCTTTTTTAGCTCGTTAAAATACTTTTGAGCCTCTTTGTCGTTTTTCTCAAGCAAGCTTACAAAGGCTAGATACTCGGATGCGAAATTTAGATTTATCTTTAAAGCTTTATTTGCGCTCTCTTTCGCTTTTTTCGTATCTCCGCCAAGCAAATAGTACCAAGAGGCTTTTGCGGGCATATTATCTTTATCGATAGTTTCGGCATATTTTACGCAATGTTTTTGGCGACTCAAATCGTGCTTTTTTACGACATAATAGTCGCACCTTATCTTTTCTCCCTCAACTTTACAGTTACAAGCATACAGATTTGCCACCAAAACGCTAAACGATATTATCAAAATTTTAAACATAAAAACTCCTTTTTTATAACCTGCGAGAATATTTTCTTTTCGGTATAGCCAATAATATAGTAAAAATAACTACCGCTACGACCCAGTATATCCAAGCCGGTATAGGTATAGGCTCTCCCGCCGCATAAGAGTGCATACCCGAAAGATAGTAGTTTACTCCAAGATATGTCATGATAACCGAAGCGTAAGCTATCGTGGAAGCTACGGCAAAAGCAAACTGTCCGTTTAGTTTCGGTATCAATCTTTGATGTACCACCGCCGCATAGACTAGTATCGATACAAGCGCCCAAGTCTCTTTTGGATCCCAACTCCAGTATTTACCCCAAGATTCGTTTGCCCAAACTCCACCCAAAAAGTTTCCTAAAGTTAAAAGCATAAGCCCCAATATCATCGACATCTCGTTTACCCTTGTGGCTTCGGTAATACCTTTTAGTATATGCTCGTTTTTTTTATTTTTAGGGTTGTTATCAAGCATAATAAACATAATAAGCGTAAAATATCCAAGAAGCGCGTTTAACCCCAAAAAGCCGTAACTTGCGGTTATAACCGAAACATGCACCATAAGCCAGTATGATTTTAGCACCGGCACCAAGTTGGTTATCTCGGGGTCCATCCAGCTTAAATGAGCTACAAATAAAAATACGCCGGTCAGTATGGCTGTTAACGCCAACGACATCACGGACTGTCTTGAAAATATCAATCCCGCAAGTATCATCGACCATGATATGTAAAGCATAGATTCATATCCGTCACTCCAAGGAGCGTGTCCCGAAACATACCATCTAAGCCCCATACCGAATGTTTGAAGCATAAAGGTTACTAAAAATAGATAGTAAAATACCTTTATCACTTTATCGACCGATGTTTTTGGATTTAACATTCTATACAATATCACAAAAAGCAGTAAAAATCCTCCTAAAATATAGACCAATATCAATCTTGGGAAAATATTTAACTTATTGTAAAGAATTTCCGCTTTAATATGGGTATTGTCTTGAACGACCGCCGCTCCGTATTTTTTTTGATACTCGGAGATAGTTTTTAAGGCACTATTAGCGTCACTCCAATCCCCGCTTTCAACCCCTTTATTTAAACCGTCAAAATAAGCGGTTAGCATAGACCTTATATGCTCGCTCTCCTTTTTCGGAAAAGTGGAGATAGCACTTTTGGGGTCATACCATTTGTTATTGGGGTCGCCTATCTTTGGAAATATCTTTAGATAATCCCCCGTATAGACATAATATAAAACATTTATTCTCTCATCAACCTTCAAAACGTCTTTGTCAAACTTATCTCTATCTATCGGAGGTTTCCTGTTTGCCCTTTCGGCATAATCGGCAAGCTTATAAGGATGTTTTGGATCTTGTGTGAAAAAATCCTCAAAAGAGGCGTATTTAGCGCCTTTTGGAAGCCCTAATATCTTTTTTAATTTATCATGCGAAACCTTGACGATCGGAATTCTTTGCCAAAGCCTAGGAGACGCTATCATACCTAAAAAGATTTGGTCCGAATCCAAATCATACATACTTCTCGTTCTAGCTACCTTATTTAGAATATCGTTAGCCAAAGAGTCGATAGGCTTTATACGACCTCCTCTATCTTGCACCAACAACGCCCCAAATCTATCGGCATGAGATTTGCTATATTTGTGCGCCTGTCGTATATCACTTTTAAGAGCGTCCGCCGACTCTTGAGCCAACGCATTTTGGTAGTGCCCCATAAGAAGCAAGATAAAAAGAGCCGACACCCCTTTTGCTACGCTTTTTTGGTTATTTTGCACCTCTTTTTGTATCCTTCTTGCCAATATCCTAAATCTACTCTTAGGCGCAAATATGGTCAATATAAAACCTATTCCCATCAAAATATATCCAAAATATGTAGGATATTTTCCCGGGTCATGGTTGACCGAGAGTATAGTGCCTCTTTCATCCTTGTCGTACGAGGATTGAAAAAATCTATAATTCTTATAATCAAGCACATGGTTCATATATATCCTAAACGGCATATTTACTCCGGCTTTTTTATCTATTACCGTCACTTCGCTAGCATACGAAGAAGGCGACATTGACCCGGGATATCTTTTAAGTTCGAATTTTCTCAATTTTAAAGAAAAAGGTAACACGATAAATTTCGAGCCCCACTCGAAACTAAAAGGTACACCTCCGATAATCGCTTTCTTGACAAAACCTTTAGCCCCTTTACCTTGTCCGAACATCGTCACCTCTTTTGTGTCACCGTTATATTTTACTTTGACTCTCAACGCATGAAAAGCGTTAAATCTCATCCCTTCTTTCGTGGAAGCTCCCGAGACAAGCTTCTCTTTTCCTTTTACTTTCATAGACTTAGGTGCAAAATTTAATCCCTCTACGCTATATAGTCTTTTTCCGATAAATTCATACTTTTTACCGGTTTTCAATGTTTTCCTCTCTTGTGTTTTCATATCCAAAACACCTATATCCCGATTTGAGGAGATGTAAAATTTTCCGTCTTTAGTCGTTATTTCGACCATAGGCTCGCCTGAAGTTCTGACATTCGGATTATTGAGCGTAAATACGATATCTGATATTTTTGTCGCCATACCGTCTTTTAGTACAAAGTTGCTATTATCCGCATCCGTACTCATAAAAGATATCATAGGCTTGCCGTTAGGGTCTTCGACTATGCTCGTAGTGGCGTTGGGAACAAATTCCACATACTTTATCTCAGCCGTTTTGCCGTCTATATCCATCTTAATATCAAAGTCGTTATCCCCTATCTTGGATAGATACGCTTTTTTTTCAAGATGATATATCTTGTTACCCTTTTTGGCTTCTATCTGAATATACGGCTCACTGGATATCATCTTATTTTGCGTTTGTCCGTTTCTAATATGCATAATACCTTCATATCCGATATACCTCGTGACGATAGAGCCTAGCAATATAAACAAAAATCCGACATGAAATATAAAAATAGGTAATTTTTCTTTTCTGTAAAGCTTGTATCTAAAGATATTGTAAGCGAGGTTTATGCCTAGTAACAGTTGGATACCTCCGAACCATAAAGTACCGTAAACCAACCCCCAAGCCGTCTCCGTTCCGTAATCGTTTTCTATAAATGTAGCTACACCGCAAGCGGTAGCGAATATCAAAAAAAGAGCAAAAGCGCTCTCCATCGATAAAAAAAGTTTTTTGAAAATTTTCAACACGAACATATCCTTATTTTCCGTCGAATTCACGACCGGTGATTGCAAAATTACGAAATTTTATCTAAATAAGGTAAATATGAGATTAAAGAGAAAATTTGGAATTTTTTTAAAGATATGGTAGAATAAACAACTACCTTGCAAAGACAAGGTCGGTAGCCTATAAACTATGCGGGGATGAAATTGGGTATACTTAACTATATAAAAAGATTTATCAGTTACTATACATTTTCGGTTGTATGCTTTTTATATATCTTCAATCCCAAAAATCACACTCCGGCTTCAAGAGAGATGCTTGTAAAGCAGATGTATTATACGGCTATTGAGATATTACCTCTTTTTTTAACGTTTGCCGTTATATTCGGAACGGTATCTATGGGTATGGTGGTGTCTCTTTCTATGAAATACGGCATGAAAGATTATATAGGATATTTGATAGTCAAAGTGGTCTTGGTTGAACTTGTGCCTTTTATATTAGCTTTAGCCATATCCTTTAGAACGGGACTAAGGATAGGAGCCAAAACTGCTATTATGAAGGTCAATCACGAACTAAATACTTTGGAAAAATTCAATATAGACATAGTAAGTTATCTTTTTATGCCAAGAGCTCTTGGAAATATGTTAAGCTTTGTTTATCTGGTCTTTCTTTTTTCCATTATCATGATGATAAGCGGATATATTTTTTTGTTTACCATGACCGGTATGGATTTTGACATATTTTTATCCACCATCATAAGTGCCATATCCGTCAAGGATATAGCTATATTTTTGATAAAAAGTTTGATTTTCGGTTTTATCATCGTCACGATACCGAGCTATGAAGGTATGATGATGAAAAAAAGATACTATGAGATGCCGACAACCCTTTCAAAGATGATTTCGGCACTCTTTGTAGCCATATTGATACTGGAGGGAATATCATTAGCGATAGAATTCATATAAAGATTTTCGACAACTACTTTTCACTGTCGAAATATCTCAAAAAAAACAGTTTTGCGCCAGTAAGCGAAGATACCCCTTTGCTAACTGAATTGAACGCAAATCAAAATATCTCTTTATTGCTAAAATATCACTATAGGATAGGGGTACAAAAAGCGCACGATAAAGTTTTGGATATACTAAAAGAGTGCAGATATGAGAAGTTAAGCGATAAAAGACTTTTTGAATTAAACAAAAAGGAGAGATTTATCATACAGTTTATAAGAGCTTATGTCAGCAAATTTGATAAGATAGCCATTATAAAACCGTTTTCTATGTTAAGCCACCGAGAGGATTTAAGTGAAATACTCTCTTTATCTTCAATCTTATCGGAAAAAGAGATAGAGATATTGGATACTAGAAAATATGATTTTTACAAGGATAAAAAATGTCTTATAATAAAATGAGAATATCGGTAACCATATTTACCGTCGTAACAACCGTAGCAATATTTATAGCACTATTTTTCGTACTAAAAAGCAAAGGTTTGTTTGACAAGCAATACACCTATGCCTTTTACGCCAACGACGCAAGCAGTTTTAATATAGGCACACCCATAAAATATGCGGGATTTGAGATAGGACATATCAACAAGATAGGTTTTACTTATGACGGAAAGGTCTTTGTGCACTTTGTCGTCAGCTCAAAATATGCAAAATGGATAAATAAAAGAGCCTATTTGGAGCTAAAAAAACCTCTCATAGGCGGTTCGGTCATATCGGTCGTATCGGATCCCAATTATCCCGAGATAAAACCAAATGCCATACTTGACTTTGAAGTCAAAGACGATATAAATTCACTCATAGAAAGACTTAAACCCATAGTTTTAAGGATAGAAAATATCATAAAAAATACGGACAAAATCGTAGAAAACTTAGCGTCCAAAGACGGTGCGTTAAATAAAACTATGAATAATATAGAAAAAATCACGGCAAAATTTGCCGACAATAAATCCATCATCGACGCCGCCATGGGTGAAACTAATAGTTCAAAAAATATCACTCAAAGCATAGCTTATCTAAAAGAGAGCATGAAAGAGGTGCAAAAGATGAGCGCGGAGCTAAACTCGATGCTGCTTGACATACACAACAATATACTAAAACCAAGCGAAGAGATACCAAAAAATGTAAATGATATACTTATAGATATAAAAAACAAAC
>JAADDL010000098.1 GCA_013153915.1 Campylobacterota bacterium | reverse complement strand
GCCACGGGAATGATGGCACAACAAACCCAAATAGATACGACTTCAAACAATATAGCAAATGTAAATACTATAGGTTATAAAAAACAAAGAGCGGAATTTGCCGATCTTATGTATCAAACTATGGAGTATGCGGGAACGGCAACCAGTCTAAACACCTCTTCTCCGACAGGTATAGAGGTAGGACTCGGAGTTAGACCGACAGCTATCACAAAAGAGTTTACTCAAGGAAACTTTAAAGAGACGGGAAACAATCTAGACATGGCGATAACCGGAAACGGATTTTTCCAAGTAGAACTTCCCGACGGCACTACCGCATACACAAGAAACGGAGCCTTTAAGCTTGATGCCGACGGCAACATAGTAAATAGCGACGGATACAAACTAATACCTCAGATAGTAGTACCTTCCGACACCACCGCCATATCCATAGGCACGGACGGAACGGTCTCGGTCTTACAAGCGGGACAAACGCAAATGAGCCAAATAGGACAGATAGAACTAGCCAATTTCGTAAACCCCGCAGGTCTTCACTCACTTGGAAACAATAACTATATAAACACATCCGCTTCGGGCGATGCGATAGTGGGAACTCCGGGACTTAACGGTATAGGCGAGATAAGACAAGGTTTTGTGGAGATGAGCAATGTCCAACTGGTAGAAGAGATGACGGACCTTATCATAGGACAAAGAGCTTACGAGGCTAACTCAAAAGCCATCACCACTTCAGACCAAATGTTGCAAACCGTAAACAACCTCAAGAGATAGATAGTTGTTACTCAAGAGGGCTTACACACCCCTCTTGAGTGTCTCTTTTTTCTCTTCAACTTCAAAATATATTTCAAGCACCTTTTCCAACTCATCCTCTTTTGTTTGCAACTCTCGGTATAACTCTTCAAGTTTTTTATCTTTATAACATTCGGGGTTACTCAAGCACTCGTTCAAACTCTTTATCTCCTCTTCCAAAACCTCTATCTTTTTTGGATACTCTTCTAAGATTTTATTCTCTTTGTATGAGAGTTTTGTCTGCTTTTTGGGTCTTTTTTTCACCTCTTTCTCTTCATCATTTATCTTTTCTTCCATCTTTTCAAGAGAGAGTATCTCTTTTTCGATATCAAGATATTCGCTATATAGCGTATGGCTCTCCTCAACTACACCGTCACCCTTCAAGATAAATAGTTTTTTTGCTATCTTATCTACAAAGTATCTATCATGGCTTACAAATATCAAAGCTCCCTGAAAACTCATAAGATACTCTTCAAGTATGTTTATAGTAGGAATGTCTAAGTCGTTAGTAGGCTCATCAAGTATAAGGCAGTCATAATCTTTGGTAAACAAAAGCGCCAAAGCCACCCTGTTTTTTTCTCCTCCGCTTAAAACACCTATCTTTTTATCGAGATGCTCTTTGGGAAAGAGAAAGTTTTTTAGATAGCCGTAAACATGCATATTTTTACCTCTCACATCGACTCTATCTCCGCCGTTTGGACAAAATGTCTCTATAAGAGTCTTGTCGTCTTTTAAGACGCTTTTATCTTGGTCAAAATAGCCTATCTTAAAATCCCCTCTTTTTATCACCCCTTCACTCGGCTCAAGTTCGCCTAGCAAAAGCTTTAAAAAGGTGGATTTTCCCGTTCCGTTTCTACCTACTACGGCTATCTTGTCTTGTTGCAATATCCTTGTATTAAAATCTTTTATAAGCAACTTTTCTCCGAGACTTATGGATAGATTTTCTATCTCAAAAAGCATCTTTTTGCGATTTACGCTCTCTTTTTGGTTGAAGTTCTTTTGTTCTCTTTGGAGTTGAAGTTGCATTTTTCTTATGGCGGAGGGGTTTTTCTTGGCTTGTTCTCTTAGTTCCAAAACCCTCTTTTTTCGCCCTTCGTTTCTTTTGAGTCTAGCCTTTACCCCTCGGCTAAGCCACTCTTCTTCTCGTTTTAAAAGTCTTAAAAGATTTTGGTGGGACTTTTGCATTGACTTCAAAAGCTCCTCTTTCGCCTTTAGATAGTCGCTATAGCCCCCTTTGAAACTTCTTAGTTTGCACTCCTCTATCTCCACGACCCTCGTCGATAGCGAATTTATAAAGTATCTATCGTGAGAGATAAGCACTAGCGTAAATCTCTCTTTCAAAAGCATCTCTTCTAAAAACTCCACCATATAAACATCAAGATGGTTAGTAGGCTCGTCAAGCAGTAAAATGTCGGGCTTTTTCAAAAGCAAAGAAGCCAAAGCCACCCTTCTTTGCTCTCCTCCGCTCAACACTCCCATAGGTTTATCTTCATATTTTTTGAGGTCAAACTCTTGTAAAACCCTCTCTATCTTGTCCTCTATACTCCATGCGTTGTGGGCATCAAGATATAGGCTAAGCTCCTCTTGCTCTTTTAGTAACTCTTTGTTTTCAAAGTCATTCGCAAGCAGTTCGCTTACCTCTTCAAATCTTCTTTTTTTATCTTTTAACTCTTGAAGTTCGTTTTCGATAGCGTCTTTGACCGTCAAATCTTCGTCAAATGTAGGAGTTTGTTGCAATATATCTATCTTTACGGAGCCGTTTACCACTCGTCTGCCGCTATCAACCTCTATAGTTCCGTTTATGATATTTAAAAGTGTGGATTTTCCTCCTCCGTTTTGACCTATGATAGCGACTCTCTCGCCCTCTTCAAGATGAAAATCCACCTCGCAAAGTATCTTTTGCGCCTCATAATTTTTACTAACTTCCATAAGATCAAGCAAAGCCAATACGCCACTCCGTAGAAAAATTTTCGTATTATATCCAAAATATAGTATAATCATAAAAGAGAAACAAAAAGCGAGGTTATATGAAAGAGATTTTTAGCAATTTTTGGTATAAAAATATAATAAGCGGTGTTCTTATAGGTTTTTTATTTGCGTTTTTTACTTATAGACCCGAAAAAGGTATCGCTTTTAATATAGTTAATTTTATAGTTTTATCTCTTTTGGCTACCGTCTTTTCGATGGGTTGGGATAAGCTTTTAAACCTAAAAAAGAAGTAGTCATCTCTTTTGCAAATATAGATATATAACCGAACTCATACCCGCGCTTCCAAGTACCATAGCCATCACCATGATTTGATATCTCACGGCTATGATGGGATCTACGCCAGAGAGTATTTGTCCCGTCATCATACCGGGCAACGAAACCAACCCTACCGCCAAAAAAGCGTTTATCTGCGGTATCAAAGAGGCTTTTAAAGATATGGCTCTAGCTTTTTCGTAACCGTTCTCCTCTATCTCTCTCTCAAATCTTTCAGCCGTCAAAGATAAAGAGTTCATAGCGTTGGCAAAGACCATTCCCGCAAGCGGGATTATGTATTTGGGCTGATATAGCGGTCGTATATCCAATACGAAATACAACGAAAGAGCCAAGTTAAAACTTCCGCCTATCAAAATAGAGATAAAAAATTTGATGTAAGTTTTGAAGTCCTTTTTATTTACGTTTCTCAACGCTATAAAACTTGAAACGCTTATCATAAACAGCAGTACGAAAAAACCTACAAAAGCGTTTTTATTGTTGAAGATATAGACCAGTAAATAACCTATGATAAGAAGTTGCAACACCATCCTAAGCGTTGCGACACCGACCTCTTTATAATTTTTCGTCCAACTATAGTAAAAATACCACACTATACAAATCGGTATAGCCATGAAAAGTAGATTTTTTATCTCGATGATATGCATCTATATCTCTATCACTTCATTGCTTAACTCATTTTTTGCGTCTTTATCTCTTGGAAACTCTTTTTGCAAAATCTCTCCGCACTCTTTTACGGTATCTATAAGAGCCTTGTCTAACTCACCCTTTTTAGCGGAGTTTATGAAGTTTTGCACTATCTTTTGCCAAGTTTCGTATCCGACTCTTTTGTCTATCTCGCTATCGGCGACTATCTTGATATATCTCTCTTTTAGACACACGAGTATCAATATAGCTTTATGATTTGAAGTTTTATCCACTCCGATTTTGTGAAATTGATAATAAGCCATAGCGTTACAGCGGTTATATTTCATCTTTTTTGGGATAAGAGAGTATTTGATATCGCTATATTCAAGAGAAAACGACACAAATAAAAAAAGCGCTATTTGCATCCATATCAAGTCGATACCGCTCAACTTTACTTTCAAAGCAAGCAGTAAAAACGGCAAAATAAGAGCCGATAAAGCGGCATACAAAAAAACGACATATCTATATCTCTCGCTTCCGTCGCTAACTGCGCACACTATCTCCGCCGCACTTTTAGACTCTATCTCGCCTATTAGCTTTTCTATCTCTTTTTTAGTTTTATCTTCTATCATCTATCTACCATCCTCCGTCGGCTCCGCCGCCGCCAAAGCCGCCGCCTCCTCCACTAAATCCTCCAAAATCCCCGCCTCCGAAATCTCCTCCGAAACCGCCCGGAAAAAAGACTCCTCCCGTAGAGTTATTGTTTTGCGTGGTATAAGCGGAGTTTGAAGCGCCGCTACTCTCAAAAGCTTTGAAGTACAAAAATATCAAAAACGAAACGACAAAAGCCCCTATACCCACCGTCAACAACCCGCTTAAAGCGTATCCGAAAAATCCGATAAAACTGCTGGGTATGAGTTTGGAGAAGTATTTTTGATATTTTTTGGAAAACATATTTTGCAAAAACATTGCACCGAAAATAAAACCGAAAAACGCCAAAGGAGCAAAGTCGTCTTGTTTTTTTGGTTTTTTAGAGGGTTTATAAGTGCCCTTTATCACTCCGAGTATCGCATCGACCCCTTCGCTAACACCCTTGTCAAAATCCCCTTTTTTAAAATAGGGCAATATCTTATTTTTAATAATCAAAGACGCCATAGCGTCGGTCAAAGTACCTTCAAGTCCGTAGCCTACCTCTATACGAACCTTTTTCTCTTTTGGAGCGACTATAAGCAACACGCCGTTATCTTTGCCTTTTTGACCTATACCCCAATGCCTTCCTAATTGATAGCCAAAATCGGATATGCTATCTCCTTGCAAAGACTTTAGGGTTACCACTACCACTTGGTTGCTCGTATTATTCTCAAAAAGAGCGAGTTTTTTACTAAGCTCCTCTTTTGTTTTGGGCGAAAGTATGCCGGCTTCGTCCACCACTCTGCCCGTAAGCTTCGGGAAAACGGGAGCGCAGTAGGATATAACGGCTACAAGCGATAGTAGCAGTAACTTTTTAAAAAAAATCATCAGTTAAAATCAACCTTGGGAACTTTCATATCTTGTTGTGAAATAGTAAAGGTCTGCTTCATTTTAGCGTCAGGATACAAAAGATGTGCTATCCATTTGTTTGGTATGGTTCTAAGCTCGAGATTGTACTTCTTAACCGCATTTATATAGTCTCTTCTTGCCACGGCTATCCTATTTTCCGTACCTTCAAGCTGTGACTGAAGGGCTAAAAAGTTTTGGTTGGCTTTAAGATCAGGATATCTCTCGGAAACCGCAAGAAGTCTAGAAAGCGCCGAACCAAGCTCTCCTTGAACTTGCTGAAACTTTTTGAAAGCTTCTGGGTTTGTAAGTATATCTTTTGGAAGTTGCATACTGGTAGCTTTAGCTCTAGCCTCTACGACCTCTTTGAAAACCTCTTTTTCATGCTTGGCGTAACCTTTGACGGTTGAGATAAGATTTGGGATAAGATCCGCCCTTCTTTTGTACTGGTTTAGCACTTGTGCCCAAGCGGCTTTCACCTCTTCATCGTATTTTGGAACATTATTTATAATGCATCCGCTAAAACTAAACGCCACGATAAGCAGCAAAATATAACTAAAAATCTTTTTCATTCTATTTCCTCACTAATTTTTGAGGTATTATATCAAATTTTTCCAAAAACCGATATACGCTAGATACCGATACTTTAAGGAGTTAAATCTTTTTTGTCAATATTTTATTAGACGCCGTCTAAGCCCATTCTAACTTTGGTTCAAGATGCTTATTAGCACAATCGGTCAAATATAAATTCATCAAGTTTTGATAAGGAATACCAACTTTTGCAGATAGTTTTTTAAAATAATCAATCGTATCGGTTTCTATATAGATATTTGTTTTTGAATTTTTTACTTCTTCTTAAAAAGGAGGTATGATTATACGCTTTTCAAGCTCAATATTTATGAACTATTAATTTTGGGTTATGATTGAAAATAAAAT
>JAADDL010000160.1 GCA_013153915.1 Campylobacterota bacterium | reverse complement strand
TTCCCGCAGGCGTAGTCATAGTGCTTGCTCCTATAGGAGTGGAGCTACTTCTTTGTCCTCCGGTGTTTGCGTAAACTTCATTGTCAAGACAAACATAGGTAAAGTCATGACCTCTCTCAACTGCACCGCTTAAGAATTGAAAACCTATATCGTAAGTCGCTCCGTCACCTCCGAAAGCCACGAATTTTACGGGTTTATCCGGGTCTTTTAGTTTCCCTTTTCTCTTAAGCGCCTTATACATAGCCTCCGCACCGGTTACCGCGGTAGCCGCATTTTCAAAACCTATATGTATCCAACTCGCATCCCAAGAAGTGTGCGGATATACGGCGGTACTTACTTCAAGACACCCCGTAGCGTTTGAAATAACCAAGTTATCGTCCGTACAGTTTAAAAGCTCTCTAACTATAATGGAGTGAGCGCAACCCGGACACAAAAGGTGAGCCCCTTCAAATCTATCGTTTGATGTTGAAAATTGTTTTAAATTCTTTATCGTTTTACTCATCTATCGCTCCTATTAATAAAAAGAGAGTTTAGGACCTCTTAGTCCGCTAAATTGTTGCAAAGGTGTTACAAGTTTACCCGCATCCGCATTTTTCTTGATGTCCTTGAATATCTCTTTTAGATTCTCTTGAGTCATATCTCTTCCGCCAAGACCGTAGATATAGTTGTTTATCACGGGCTTGCTATCAGTTTGATACATAGCCGCACTCACTTCGTTAAAAAGTGCGCCAAGCGTACCTCCCGGTGCCGACCTATCAAGCGTGGCTATCGCTTTGACTCCTTTTAAAGCCTCTTGAACTTTCTCAAAAGGAAACGGTCTAAATACTCTAGGGCTTACTACGCCCGCTTTTATACCTTCATTATCTCTTAAATCCTTAGCGGCTTGGATAGCGCTCTCAACAGTACTTCCAAGCGCCACTACGGCAACTTCGGCATCATCCATAAGATAACTCTCGACCATCTTATACTCTCTACCGCTTATCTTTTTAAACTCTTCAAAAACTCTCTGTATAACCTTAGGAGACTCCATCAAAGCCTTATGCTGTCTAGCTTTAAACTCAAAGTGCCAATCCTCTTCAGTTTGCGCACCGTAAGTCACGGGCTTACAAAAATCAAGCATAGGATTTACCGCTTTATACTCACCGATAAAACCGTAAGCCTCTTCATCTTGCAACGGTCTTACATTTTGAGCCGTATGTGAAGTGATAAAGCCGTCTTGGTTGACGATAACGGGAAGTCTAACATCCAAATCTTCGCCGATTTTAAACGCAGTAAGCATCAAATCATAAGCTTCTTGAGCGTTAAAAGAGTCTATCATAATCCATCCCGCATCTCTACCGAGATACATATCGGAGTGGTCGCCGTTTACATTTAAAGGCGACGCCAAAGCTCTATTGACAAGACCGAGCACGATAGGCAGTCTCATACCGCTTGCTTGATACAAAACCTCAACCATCAAAGCAAAACCTTGCGAACTAGTCGCAGTCGCCACTCTACCGCCTGCCGCGGCCGCACCTACACAACCGCTCATAGCCGCATGCTCGCTCTCTACCAAAACAAACTCGCCGTCTATGTATCCGTCAGCCAAAAATTTTGCGTATCCGTGAACCGTCGGAGTGGACGGAGTGATAGGATAAGCCGCCACAACATCTATCTGAGCTTGTCTCATAGCTTGAGCGAACGCCATATTGCCGTCCCAAACTTCCACCTCTTGTAGTTTTAATTTTTCTGCCATTACTTTTCCTTCCTCTTTTTCTCCGGCCACTTCATAAGCGCCTCTTCATTATCTACCGTCTCTTCAAACATAATAAGTGATTTCGGATTGGTCGGACACACTTCGGCACATACTCCGCAACCTTTGCAGTGTTCATAATCAATACCTACCATCTTTTTATCGACGGAGATGATTGCCGTATCTGGACAAAATACCCAGCAATTTTGACAATCTATACAAGTTTCTCTGTTGTAAACGGGTTTAAACACTCTCCAGTCGGCAACACTGGCATTGTAAGTGTTATTTTTTGAATAATCTCTTTTATCTCTCGGAGTTAAAGCGATGTCGCAAGTCTCACTCTCAAAAGAGGGCAAAATCGCTCCCATCTCCACTTGATCCCATCCTAAATATTCCATCATATCTCCCTTATTTCACTTCGTTATAAGCTCTATCGATAGCCGCCATATTTGCATCGATAATCTTTTGAGGAAATTTGCTAAGAACTTTCACCATAGCGTTTTTAAAATACTCTATATCAAACATTCCCGAAACCTTCATCAAAGCTCCAAGCATAGGAGTATTCGGCATCGCTCTGCCTATGGTATCCATAGATATCTTCATACAATCCACCACATACACCTCTTTTCCCTCAAGCTTAGGAACTTGCTTTATCAGACTCTCTTTATCCAAGTGGGTAGTCACGATATACTTCGTGCTATCTTTTTCGTGAGCCGTAATATCGGCTGAAATAGCTAAAGCCGGGTCTATTACCAAAACATAATCCGGTCTCATAAATTTCTCATGATTTATTATAGGTTTATCGTCAATCCTATTATAAGCGGTCATCGCCGCTCCTCTTTTTGCCGAACCGTAAAAGGCAAAAGCTTGCACCTCTTTACCCGTGTTGGCTACGACATCGCCAAGTCCCTTGGCTCCGGTAACCGCACCTTGACCGGCACGGCTGTGCCATCTGATCTCCAACATAAATGCTCCTTATATTAGGTGTAAAAAATTATATCGAAATTATGAGTAAAAAAATCTCCCCTATATGTTGCGGACTATCCCGCCTTTTGATTTTAGCTATTTAGATGAGATTATTTCATAAAAGATATAATTTATCCTATTTTATGAAAAGCTCACTTAACAAATGCTTTAAATGTGTTATTTTTTTAAAATAATTTTATTTTGTGTAATTTTGTAGTATAAATTTAACCGCATCGAGAGAATTTTTTTCAATCATATCACTATGCTCCTTTAACTCTTCATATTTGCCGTATCCGCTCAAAACTCCCACCGCATTGACATTTGCCCTTTTTGCACACAAAAGATCAAGCTTGGTATCGCCTATCATCCAAACATCAAGAGTTGATGATTTCATTTGGTATAAAGCCTTTTGGATAGGCTCTTCATGGGGTTTTGGATGCTCTACATCCTCTCTTCCTATAAGCACTTCAAAATATTTCATTATCCCCATATGCTCCAGTATCTCCTTGGAGTATCTTCCCGTTTTCGTAGTCACTATACCGAGTCTGGCAAAAGAGTAGGCAAACTCTATAGCGTCTTTAGCGTTTGGAAGCAGGTGCGTCATAGAAAGAGATCTTTTTCGATAGTTTCTCTTATACTCCAAAACGCACTCATCTACCAAATCCTTACTAACTCCCAAAGAGATAAACATATCCTCAAGCGTATGTCCGATATTTTTGACGATATCCTCTCTTTTTGGTTTTTCAAGAGAAAATTTTTCAAATGTATTGTAAAAACTTAAAACTATCGCTTCGGTAGAGTCTATCAAAGTACCGTCAAGGTCAAACAGTATGATCGGTTTTTTCAATAATAGCCTTTCTATGCTTCAACTTTTTAAGTATCAGGTCTATATGAAGCTGAAGATTATAATACTCTCCCATATATGAAAGAGGGATGTCGGTCTGCTCTTTTATCTCTTTTTGCAACTCTTTTATCTTTTTGATGCTCTCTTCAAGCTTTTTGATATCCATATCGTCAATCTTATCGTCAATACTGTTTAACTGTCCGTACCATTTATATATCTTATATCGTATTCTCCACCTATAAAGCGGCAAGATGCCTTTGAAAAACGGCAATAAAAGAGTTATCAAAGGTATCAAAAAGATTATCAGCCTATTTATGGTGACGGCAACCCTAAAAGGAAATATCTTCTCCAAAAACGAGTCACCTTTGATAAGGTAAATTTTAGCGTCCTCATTCATAGGTATTTGAGTATATTTATAATTCGGGAAAAATCCCTCTTGCGCAAATATCGTCCTTTTTGAGTGTACCTTTTTGGCTATCTTTAGCAAAAGCCTCATCAACTCGGGATTGAAATCGTTGTTTTCAACAAGCGTACAAGTGGTGGAGAGAAGTTTTTTATCGGTTGAGGGTATATTATTTTTTAAATCTATTATCCCTTCGCCGAGTACCAATTCGGTTAGATATAAAAACTTCTGCTTATACGCCAAAGCCCTCTTAAAGCCAAAAAGTTCTATATCTTTGTGCTTTAACAACTCTTTGACATTGTTTGATTTTGGAGACACCACCATAAATACGGCGTCGATTTTGCCTTCCTCGATGGCTTTTAGGGATTGTTTGGAGTTTAGATAAAATATCTCGCTATTATCTTTATCCACACCGTTTTGAGACAACAGCAATTCACTCAAAGCTTTAGTACCGCTTCCTTTTTCTCCGACGGAGATTTTTTTGCCTTTTAAATCATAAAGATAGTTGACGGAAGATAAATCTTTTCTATAAAACACCCATAAAGGTTCATAAAAGATACTGGCAAGCGATGAGAGATTTTTACTATTTGCGTATTTTTTTGCGGTTCCGCCCTGCACAAAAGCCACATCGACTTTTCCCGCGTCCAAAAGCTTTAACGCCTCAACGCTTCCGGCGGTGGGATAAATCTTAAGAGTGATACCCTCTTTTTTTAAAAGTTTTTTATACTCTTTTGCAAACCGGTAGTAAGCTCCGTCCTCTCTACCCGTCGCAATCGAAAAAGATTTGGGAGGAGACGGTTTGAGGAACATCAAAGTTCCCCAAAACAGCGCTATAACCACCGCACAAAACAGTAGCCATCCCGCATATCTCCTCGTTTTCAATTTAGTCCAAAATTATTTGGTCAACTCTATAACGACTCTTCTATTGAGGTATCTTCCCTCTTCGGTATCGTTGCTTGCAACAGGGTCAGCCTCGCCGTATCCGTTGGCTATTATCTTATCAGGATCAACGCCAAGTTGAACAAGTCTTGTTCTTACTGCCATAGCTCTCATAAGAGATAGTTTTTTGTTATAGTCCGCACTACCTCTTGAGTCGGTATAACCTTTTACCTCTATATTGTAAACTTTTTGCATCTTTTTCAAATACTCGGCATAATCTCTTAGAGTTTGATCATACTCAGGCTTGATAACAGCTTTGTTTGTATCAAAGTGAAGTCTCAAGGTTATCTCAAGAGGACATCCGTCTTTATTTACTTTTACACCGGCAGGAGTATCAGGACACTTATCCAAGCTATCAACAACGCCGTCTCCGTCGCTATCAAGTTCACAACCTTTGCTATCTACCGTAACGCCGGCAGGAGTATTCGGACACATATCGTTGCTATCCAAAACACCGTCTCCGTCGCTATCAAGTTCACAACCATTGCTATCTACAGCAACGCCCGGTTTTGTATGAGGACATCTATCCAAATCATCAGTAACACCGTCGCCGTCGCTATCTTTTGGCTGAACTACCTCTTTTTTAGGCTCAGGCTGGGCTACCGCTCCAAAAGGAATGCCAAGACCTAAAGTACAAAGCAGGTTATTGTCTCCATGACTAAATTTAATCATATGTCTAACGTCGGCTTTTAAGAAAAGATTTTTTACGATATTGTATTTTATACCTAAACCGTAGTTAAAAAATCCGCTACTTTCATTATCAAACTGCTCATTTCTAACATCTTCGTAACCGACACCTATAAGAGTGTAAAGTGCAGCTTTATTGTTTAACTTATAATCTTTCACCAAGTTTACAAAATATCTGTTAAAATCGGTATTAAGATTAGAGTTATCATAATCAACATCATCACTTCTTAAAAACCCAAGCTCAATTTGATCAAAGAACTTGTCCTTATCAAAATTGATACCCAAGCTTCCACCGTAAGCAAGCTGATTTTCGAGGTCAAGATTGCCCTCGGGGATAACACCGCCAACCATCGGCGTAAACTCAAAATTATATTTACTATTGTCTGCTAACAATAGTGTAGCGCTAAGAGCTAAAGCTACTGCAACCATTTTTTTCATGCATTCTCCTTCAAATTACAATTTTGCGATATTATATCATAAAATTAAGGTTTTATCCAGTCTATTTCGTTATGCATCACTCCGATTATCGAAGATGAGACGTTTTTTATCCTTTTATTGACTGCTGTTATGGAGTTTGGTATATACAAAAAAAGATATGGCTTATCTTTTGCGATTATTCTAAATATCTTTTTGTAGAGTTTTGAGAGCCTCTTTTTATCTACCGACCTTTCAGCTTCAATGATAAGTT